>JAUXUZ010000203.1 GCA_030680655.1 Phycisphaerales bacterium | reverse complement strand
TTCCAGTGATCAAGCCCCATGGTCGATCCCCTTCCATGGTCAACGGATGTCGGAACCGTGCACAGAGACGGGCCTCAATTGGGCAGGTTAAAAACCTGCCCCACGATCTCTCTGCATAATCCTCTGGGAGCGGGAGGGTTGGGGGTCTACAGCGCGGTTGCCGACGACCAGCGTTTGAGGGTCTCGCTGAGGTCGCCGTTGGGGGTTTCGGCGTTGCCGGGGCCGAAGTACTTGAGCTCGATGGCGGCGATGTCGCGTTGAAGGTCGGCGCGGCGGGGCTCGTCGAGGGTTGCTGCGCGATCGGCCTGGAGGCGGCGGAGGGTCATCACGGCGTTGAGGGGGGTGATGTGCTCGGGGATCGCGAACGCGCCGTCGGCGGGCGTTGCTGTCCGCTTGGCTTTGATGCGGCGGTAGCCGAAGACACCGGCGGCGATGAGCACGACCGCGCCGCCGAGCGGCACGATCGTCGCGAGCGGGCTGCGCCCTTCGACGCGGACGGCGCCGCCTTCAACCGGGACAAGGTCCATGTCTGAGAAGTAGCGGGTATCGACGGTGGCCTGCACGCCGGTGGCGAGTTTGGGCAGCGTGAACGTGGAACCTTGCGACGAGCCCGTCGGTGAGTAGGTGACGACCCAAGAGCGCTCGACGTTGAGGCGGTAGACGCCGCTCGCGTCGGGCTCGGGGTAGCCACCCTCGGGGGCCTTGGGCCGGCCGTAGCCGAAGCGTGAGGTGGAAGCTTCGCCGTCTTGCATCACCACCGTTGGCTTGGCCTCGATCCCCTTCTCTTCGATCGCGTAGCCGGCGATCGCGTTGTCGATGCCGGTGACGGCCTCGCGCAGGTCGGGGACGGCTCCCTTGCCGCGGATGACGACCTCGAGCTTGATGGTGCGGCCTTTCTCGCGGTCGCGGGCGTCGCGCGGGTCGACGATCATGGTGACCTTGAGGTCGGAGACTGGGCGCTGCGCGGCGGCGTCGGCCGCGGCGCCTCCTACCGCTATTGGCGGCGTGTTGCTGGGGAGCACGAGGGTGACCGGGCCGGTCTGGTCTTCGAACTGCATGTCCATGGTGACCTGCGGAAGGCGGTCGGCGGCGGGGTCTTTGCGGGTGAGCACGGCGTAGGCCATGGGCTTTTCGAGCCAGCCGTCCTGGCCGCTCTCGGTGACGCCGCGCGGGGGCATGAAGGGGTCGAAGAAGCCGATCGACTCGACGGAGAAGCCCTTGCCGAGGGTGGTCTCGATGTTCTTCTGGAGCTTCTCGCGGAAGTTGACCTCCTGGTACTGGCGGCCGACGCGGACGAAGGCGTTGGTCTGGAGGTACTTGGCGAAGCCGCCGGTCTCGCGGTCAACGGAGTTGGTGAAGCGGAGGGAGAAGAGGACGCCGAACTGGCGGCCGGTGCCGACGCGGTCGTC
>JAUXUZ010000197.1 GCA_030680655.1 Phycisphaerales bacterium | reverse complement strand
ATTCCGCACGCGGCCGGTCGAGCGCGAGCAGGCAAGCGGGCGCGCTCTCCGTGCGTTTGTTTGCATCGGTCACCAGCGAGAGAACGATCGGATAAAGCTCGGATCGCACAGACGCTGATACGCGGCCGACATTGACCGCTTCGTTAAGTGTGTAGACTGCGTTGTGACGGACGTTCCGCTCGGAATCGACTAGCAACTCCCTGATCGCCGGCAGCGTGGCGCTATCGGGAAAACCACAGATGATTGCGGCAACGTAGCCGCGGACGCTTGCGTTCGCGTCCGCAACGAATGGGAGCACCTTCGGCACCATGAGCGGGTGGGGGTGAGACCGCAGGCACTCGAGAACCACTTCGAGCGGCGAGAACACGCCGTAGTCGACGGCCCCGCTCTTGCGGTGCTCGTCGCCGTACGGCGTGCGGAACTTTGGGTTGTCGAGCGCCTTGAGCAGAGCGGGCATCGCGGCGCCGGCGTGCTCCTCGATTACCGTAACTACGTTCTTCCGCGCCCGAGTCGTTGCGAGCTCGTTCACCAGTTCGCCGATGAGCTTGCCACGGAGCGAGCGGAGGTCGTCGTCGTGGGCCTTGAAGATCTGCCTGACGGTCTCGTGGCGGTTTGGATCTTTGGCGAAGTCCTTGTAGCCCGCAAAGCCGACTTTGCGTGCAGCGCCGCGCTTGCGGAACTTGATCTGGTAGTAGACCCATTCGCCCACTTTGGCGAGGAGCGAGAGGATCAGGATGATGAGGATGATCTTCAGAGGCGCGGAGCGTACCGCACGCAAAGGGTGTGTGCAAACCGGGCGGAGCACCGGGGCGGATCTGGTGCGTAAGGACGGCGAAGTGCAGGTCGATCCGGGGCAGAGCATTCCGGAGATCGTGGTGCATCATCCGGAGGCGAAGTACTTTAATGTGTGAAGGTGTCCGGAAAGTCAGGAGTTTCTCAACCTCACACATCGTCATGCTATGAGGGCTTGCGGGCGTTCCATGCTGTTGCGAATAGCTGCGATTTCTCCCATTCGGCGCGGACGCCTATGCGGAGAGCCCAGTCGAGGGTGTAGTTCATATCGAAGGTTGTGGCCTGATCCTTCAGAACTTCAGCGATATCGATCAGGTGCTTTTCGGATTGCCCATCCTTGAAGTACTTGAGCTTGTTGAGCACCACGTCTTCGGGAGACGCCAGGAAGGCGTCGAGCCCTCCTCGGGTCTTGACACGGCGGCGGCGGCTCATCTGACTGTTGGCAAAGCCGTTGTCAGTCTGAAAGAAGAGATCGATCTTCACGCCCGTCACGTGATTGATCGTGACCATCGTGCCGGTGCCGGCGGCTTCCATGGCCGACTGGAGGTCGAAGTAGTAGTCGGGCTGCGGCAACGCCTCTTTGAGTTCTCGCAACTGTGCGTAGCTCGCGAACAGAGCGACATCCAAATCCGCGGTGAGACGAGGCCTGCCCCAGATTGATGACGCGACGGAGCCGCCGATGCAGTACTCGACCTGCAATCGGTCCAGGACGGCCAGAACATGCGTAAAGGGCTCAGGCTGCTGTGCCACGGATAATTCTCGCCGCTTCAGCCCGGATTTCCTCGGGAGTTCCGTTGGGCAGGCGCATGCGGGCCTTGGCATCGGCAAAGTCGAAACCCATCTCCCAGAGCATGCAGAGGATGTCAAACTTCTGATCGATTGTGAGAACGCCGGGTGTGGGAACCGGGGCGGATTGTGGGAGCGACCGGGGTGGCAGTTCGCTGGGCATGCGGGATGGTAGTGCAGGGCTTTCAAGGTCGTTTGACTCGCATTGTCGGTGCGCCGGGTCGGGAATGGGTGAAGGCGTACATCGATGCGCTGGTGAAGTCGGTGCGGGATGACACCGCTTCCTCCGCGACGTACTCGCGGGGGGTTGCGCTGGCGACGTCGGTGGTACGTGTGGAGGCGACGCCGCGGATGGAGCGGCGGTGGGCGGTGGCACCGCGGTGATTGGTGCCGCGGTGTGCGAAGGCCGGAGCATCAGTTTCACGGAGCGGGGAGGACGAGCGTGGCGTCTTCTGCTGCAAGGGACCCACGCACTAGGCTCGCAGAGCCGAGCCTAGTGGCACCCAAACTGGAAAGATCCTGAGCATGCCGGAGCGTCAGTTCGCCCGCTGGGCGATCAAGCGGGTTGCGCAGCCGCAGCTTGGGCACACGGTGCAATTGTCAGCGGCCACGGCGTGGCCGTCGAGGTCGGTGAGGCAGATGATGCAGATGCGGGCCTCGGCGAGGTCTTTGGAGGCTGACGCCAGGCGGGGATATGTGCGGGGGAGGGTTCTGAAGACGGCGAAGCCTACGAAGAGGGCGACCATGGATCGCACGAGGGCTCGGCCCAGTGGGGCGTCGGTGAAGACGATCAACCATTCGAAACCAAAGAGGGTGAACCACACGATGAGCGTGGTGGCGATGGCGAGGGGCCAGCGGTAGAGGTTCCACGTTGGCGTCGCGAAGAGGGTCTCACGCGCGGCGAGCAGGCTCTTGCCGCGCGGAGTCTGGTCGAGCGTCGCGCGTAGCTTGAGCGGCGAGGGGATTCGCACGCGTTGGCCGCGGTCGTCGAGGCATGTTTGGTGGGTGGGCATGGTGGGTGTCTTTGTGAGTTCAGCAGATCCAAGGCAGCCAGGCACCCTCATCCGCCCTCGCAAAGCCTCGGGCACCTTCTCCCAGCGGAGCTGGGAGAAGGACTGGCGGTCGTGCTTGCGCACAAGGCTCTTACTTGAGCAGGTCGAGCACCTGAGCGTGCAAGCTGGGGTTGGCAGCGACGCCGTCGCCCCCGTCGATGCGGTCTTCGCCGGTCCATGACGAAAAGATTCCACCCGCCTCACGAAAAATCACCGGGAACGGTCCGTTGTCCCACGGGTGCATTACGGGGTCGATGGCGACATCGACGCGGCCTGTCGCGGCGAGCGCGAAGAGGTACGCGTCGGACCAGCCGCGCACCGAGCCGACGGCGTTGTTGAGCCGCGCGAGGTGCTCCACTCGGTTTGACTGCTTGTAGTAGTCGATCGAGGTGGTGCACAGCAGGGCCCGGTCGAGCCGGTCGCACGTTGAGACGCGGGCGGGGAGGCGCGGCTTGCCGCTGCGCTCCCACCAAGCGCCCTGCTCATCGGTGGCGTGGATGCGCTCGCCCAGGGCGGGGAGTTCGATGACGCCGGCGACCGAGCGGCCTTGGTAGAACAGACCGATGAGCACGGAATAGAGCGGCACCCCGTGCGCGAACGAGCGGGTGCCGTCGATGGGGTCGATGTACCACGTCCAGCCGCTCTTCCCTTCACGCGAGCCGTGCTCCTCTCCCACCACTGCGTCGCCCGGGAAGTGCGACTCGATCAGAGCGCGGATGATCTCCTCACCCTGGCGGTCGGCCTCGGTCACCTCGGTGCTGTTGGCTTTCCAGTCCACCGCGAGGGCCTCGCGCTGAAAGAACGTCAGCGAGTGCTCGCCCGCGCGGGCCGCGGCGGAGAGCATCAGTTTCGACCGCTCACGCAGTTCACGCTCGTCCACGGGTTTCCTTTCGCAACAGGTAGATCAGCGTCGGGCCACCCAGCAGCGCGGTGATGATGCCCAGCGGCATGCGACCCGAGCCAAGGTCGATCAGCCGGATGGCGGTGTCGGCCGCGACGATCACCAGTGCTCCGATCGCCGCCGCGCAGGGGAAGAGCCACGCGTGGCGTGCGCTCCCCGCGCCTAGGGCGACGCGCGCAGCGTGCGGCGCGATGAGCCCCACGAAACCGATCGGGCCGGCGATCACCACCGCCACTGTGCACAACAGCCCCGTCGCGATCAGCGCCACCAGCCGCACCGCGGGCACGTTGACGCCGACACTCACAGCCTCATCGTGCGGGAGCGAGAGCGCATCGAACGTCGCCCCCCCCAGCAGCGCGATCGCGCCGACGGCGATCGCGATGCCCGCGGCCGCCGCGCCCGTCGATTGCCACGGGAACTCCTCGCTGAGGCTCCCCATCAGCAGGCGCGAGGTGCCGAACCCGGCGTCTGGCATCAGCGCCTGCAGGAACATCACGCCCGCGCCGCAGAGGATGCTGATGACCACGCCGGTGAGCAGCAGCGTGACGGGTTCGGCGGTCGCGCCGCTTGACGCCCGCCCCTTCCAATACCACCCCACCGAGGCGACCAGCAGCAGCATCGCCAGGCCTGCGCCGGCCGCGGCGGGAACGAACTGCCACGCCGCGCTGGTAGCAAGGGTGACGCCGATGTACCCGCGCGCCGACAGGAAGAGGTTGAACATCACGCCGAGGCTTGCGCCTGCGGAGACGCCCACAACATCGGGCGAGGCGAGCGGGTTGCGCAGCAGCGTCTGCAAGATGACGCCCGCTGCGCCGAGCGCAGCGCCGACGGCGAGCCCCGAGAAGAGGCGCGAGAAGCGGATCGAGAGCAGCGCCGGGTCGGTCGTCCATGCCAAACCGCTCCCGCCCCCCCCTGAGGCGAGCAAGCGGAGGATGCACACACCCAGCAGTGCAGCGACGAGAATGGCGAGAACCACGGCGGTCCGCTTCATGGAGGTGAGCGTACCGGGTTGGCACGTCCAAGGCATGGCCCCCCACGAACCCTGTGCGGAAGCACAGGGACAGCCGCGGCCACACGCCAATGGCACGCTTGGATCGCCGCTGCGGGCTGGCCCCGGGCTTCTGCCCGGGGCTCGTTTCCAAGGACTCACCCGCTTTCCTGCCCGCTGATCCGCCCCTACGCTTGTCCCCCATTGCCTCTGCCCCCTCTTGGAGTCTCCCCGTGGCCGAAAAGTCCTTTGCCATCCGTCTTGTGACCCCCGCCGGCAAGCTCCTTGACGGGCAGGCGACCTACGCCAGCGTGCCGGCCCACGACGGCCTGATCGGCTTTGAGGCCAACCGTGCCCCGATCGTCTTTGAGCTGGGCCTGGGCGAGATGCGGGTTGAGTTCGCCAACGACGCCAAGAACGCTGGCGGCGGCAGCCGCAGCTACCTCATCGAGGACGGCTTCGGGCAGATGGCCAACAACCGCCTCACCGTGCTGACCACCAAGGCGTGGCCGGCCGAAGAGATCGACGAGCCCGCCGCGCAGGCCGAACTGGCCGCCGCCGAGGCACGCCGTTCCGACTCAACCAAGGAACTCGAGGTCCTGACGCGCGACCGCACGCGTGCGCTGGCCAAGGTGCGGCTTGCCCGCGCCGCCGCCGGCCGCGGAGTCTGACCGAACGTTTGGCTTCTCAGCAAAACCTCAATCACCCGTCGCCGGGCGTGCGTTGTTTACGCGCTGTGCCGCGGCAGCATCACCGCATCCTTCACGATCGCCTCAACCGCCGCGCTCTTCGCATCGGCGACCGACTTGAGCTTGACGTGGCGCATGCTCTTGCCGGTCCCCTCCAGCAGTGGGTGCTTCTTGGCGAGTTCACCGCCGTGCCCGAAGGCGAGGTTGACGCCCTTGCTGGTGGCGTAGATCGCGAACCCTTCAGCGTCGCTCATCGCGCCGCCGGGAACATGTACTGGGCGATGCCCCACTTCACCGTGTGGCTCAGCTTCGGCGCGTGGCGCAATAGCAGGCGGTGCGCGGCGAGGGCGATGGCCTTCTGCTGCGGCTCGAGCCCATTGAAGTAGGCCGTAACGGGCGCGCCGAAGTCACCGCGGCGTTTGGCCATCGCGGGGGCTGCGGCCTTGCGTGCGGCGGGCTTCCTGGTTGGATCACTCGCCACGGCCTTCTTGGGGGCCGGCTTCTTCGTTGCCTTCTTGGCCAAGGGGTGGCTCCTGCTTACGACGAACCCTCGCTCATGCGTGCGACGCCGGCGGGGAACGGGTAGTTGGGGAAGACGCCGACGCCGCCGAGCTTCCACGCCGTAGGGGGCGGGTAGACGTCGCCGCGGTAGCCGGACTCGAACATGGTGCGCAGGACGCTCTCGAACGAGGGCTCGGCATCCTCGCTAGTGCTCTTGACCAGGCGGTTGGCGCTGGCGCTGAGGAACGAGACGGTGGCGATGGGGAGCCGCTCGCGCCGGTCCTGGATCATCTTGGTGATGGTCGCGAAGCCGCGGGAGAGGTCGTCGAGGGTGAAGAAGTCGCGGTTGCGCGGGCGGAGAAGGGCGAGGATGAGGACGCTGTCGAGGTCGTACTTGAGGACGTACGGCTCCTTGTCGCGTGCGGCGTGGATCGACGCCGACTCCTGGAACATCTTGGCGTAGCTGGTGACGGAGCGCCCCGTCCACTGGCTGGTGGTGACGGTGTCGACGAGCTTGCTGATGATGCCGTGGGTGTTGTCGGTGTCGTTGACGCCGACGACGATGGCGCGGTAGCGCCCATCGACGACGTCGCGGAAGAGGTCCTGCCCCCACATGACGCGCACACGCTCGGAGGTGCTCATCGTGTTGACGGTGTCGTGGGCGTGCCCCTCACCCGGCAGCAGGCTGACGCGGTCGGGGGCGAGGTCGGCAGAGATGAGGTGGTCGGTCTCTTCGTCGTAGAGGCGGATGCGCGCCCCGGATGGTTTCGTTGTGGCCATGGTTTGCTCCTTGCGGAGCGAGTGTACGGCGACGGCGGGGACGTAGTCGCGAGTCGCGCGGGAGGGAGGGGGAGAGCCGCAAACGGGGAGGGTGCTGCAGACTCGTCGGCTCTGCGAGGAGTCTGCGACATGTGGCCACCGATCACAGACTCCGCCCAAGGCGGCGGAGTCTGTGGCACCCGGCGGGTTGCAGGCCGATGCTCGATGCGGTATGTTCCCGCAATGAAACTACGTCGCACGATGCGGCGATTCGAGCACGCAAACCACCTGAGATTCGTGACGTTCAGCACGTATCACACTGTCCCACTCATGAAGAATCCGCTCGTAGCGGACCTGATGGTGTCGTGCATCGCCCTTGCTCGCGAGCGACACCGCTTTCACCTGATCGCCTACGCGGTGATGCCAGAGCACGTGCATCTGCTGCTGTGGCCTCGCATCCCCGGCTCTTCGTGCCGGCAAGCACTGGCGACCATGAAGATGTCCTTTGCAGCGCGGGCGTTGGCCCGCTGGAAGGAACTCAAGGCACCTTTGCTCAAGAGGCTGACCGATCCGCAAGGACGACTCTGCGTCTGGCAACGCGGAGGTGGTTACGACCGGAACATCATGTCTGACGAAGAACGCTTGGAGAAAGCGACGTACATCCACACCAACCCGTGCTCAGCCGGTCTCTGCATTCGGCCCGAGGAGTATCGCTGGTCGTCGGCAGCCTGGTACAAAGGGAACAAAGCAGAAGCAGCTTGAGCGATGGATCCGTGTGTACGGCCGCACTAGTTCTACTTCACACAGGCGGCTCCCCGTCGCCCCGGGGCAACCGGGTGCCGCAGACTCCTCGGCTCTGCGAGGAGTCTGCGAGATGTGGCCACCGATCGCAGACTCCGCCCAAGGCGGCGGAGTCTGTGGCACCCCGGGCGAAGGCGAAGCACCACGCGTCGGGTGCCGCAGACGCTTCGTTTCATCACGTGTTTCGCACCAGTCGATCCTCCTCGCCAAAAGGACAAGGCCCGGCGGGTGAACCCGACGGGCCTCTCCATTTCCCACACATTCTGTTCGCGGCGGTGCCGCGGGGAGGTCGAGGGGTTTAGCGGCGCGGGATGTCGCGGCCCTTGATGCCGTTGCGTGTGCCCCAGAAGAAGGCGGGGTACGACAACGTGCCGTTCTGCCCGTTCTCCTGGCCGTCGTAGATCTCGTAGCCAGGATTGGGGTCCCGAAGCATCGCCGTGGGCAGGTTCCAAAGTGGGTTGGTGGGCCGGTAGATGCCGCTCACCAACGGATCAGACGAGGCGGCGAGCGCGGTGAGCTCGGTCATGTCAACCTCTGACGCGCTGCCATCGACGAAGGCGACGTTGGGACGTGCGATCGGGTTGTTCCAGTTGGGGGGGAGCTCCGCGCCGGGGCGCTTGTTCTTCTTGGTGTCGTAGCGCTCAAAGAGCATGACCTTGGCCGTCGGCGCGGTGACCTCGGCGACGCGGTTGTATCGCACGCTGCGGGCGCCGCCGAGCACGTTGGGGGCGGTGATGCTGCCGCGCGTCGCGGGGGTGTAGCGGTCCTTGTTGAACCACATGGTGGGCGAATAGACGTAGCTGCTGTCCCACAGCCACCCCTCAAGGTCCGCGCCGCTGGGGAAGCGGGCGTTGAAGCGCTGGATGATCCCCTTGTCGGCGGGGTTGAACTGCACGGGGCTGCGCAGGTCCTTGGGGTTGATGTACTGCAGCATGATGCCCGCCCAGTGGAAGGCGAACATCTCGGTCTGGTAGCCGGCATCGTTGAAGCGCCAGACGTAGCCGGGCATGTGCGGCACGTAGGCCGAGTACCACTCGGCCGTCGTAGCTGCGCCGGCGCCGGGGGTGCCGAACTGCGGGTTGAACGGGTTGAGCAGTTGCTCGCGGTAGTCGTTGCTGTAGGTGAGGATCGAAGTGCCGAGCGACTTGAGGTTCACCTGGCTGACGGCATTGCGCGCAGCGCTGCGCGCGGCCGAGAGCGCCGGGAGCAGGATGCCCACCAGCAGCGCGATGATCGCGATGACCACCAGCAGTTCGATCAACGTAAAGCCACGACGGTCCGAAGAGGTGTCCACACGCATTGCTGCGCTCCTTCAAGTTTCCTGGCGCACACGCCGAGAACCGGCGGCCACGCCTCGAGCAGGCCCACACGCCCGCGATCAACCGAACGGCTGATGATGAAATATCCATCAATACCGATCAGGAATCAACCTTACACCGCAGATTGTGGCCGGCACCCCAAACGTACCTTCCCCTGTTCAGGCCAGCGC
>JAUXUZ010000190.1 GCA_030680655.1 Phycisphaerales bacterium | reverse complement strand
AGGAGCAGCAATTTCAGAGCTTCACGATAAGGCTCTTCGCGGACCCGTTCGGCTGGCTCGACAGCGGCGCTGCGCGGCTGAGCGTTGAGCGCACCGCCGACGACTCGGCCGTTGTCAAGTTCGATAAGGAGCCGGTGCTGGGAGGCGTCTTGACGATCCGCCAGTACGACGGGCGCTGGTGGTTCGTGCTGCCGCTGAACCTGCCGGGCGTGAACGCCTACACGCCGCAGACGCGCAACGAGTGGGCGATCGTCGCGAGCCTGGTAAAGGTGCTCGACAACGCGATGGCGGACCTGCGCGACGATGTGGCCGCGGGCAAGGCCGCGACGGTCAAGCGCGTGAGCGAATTGGCCGGCGAGAAGGCCCTTATCCCTGCGGGGATCGTCTTCATCATGTACGGGAAGGAGATGGACGTTCGCGGCCGGCGCGAGACGGCGATGAAGTCGTTCCGCAAGCGGTGGGGGGAGTGGAGCAAGAACCGGCTGGAGGAGCCGGGCACAATCCGCGAGCTGACCGACGCGGTGGCGAAGTCGGCGATGGAGGGGCTCGACGGCATGATCCGCAAGCGGACGGCCGACAAGAGCAGCGTCGCGATGCCGAAGTTTGATGGGATGCCCGAGGCGGAACTGGTTGCCCTTGTTGAAGGGTGGCTCAGAGACGCCGGGGCGCCGATCAACCTTTCTCAGCCTGTTACCGACAAGGAAGCGAAGGAAGCGCTGGCGAAGATCGACGCCAAGAGCAAGAGCGGCATCCGCACCAAGCCCGCGCCGATCAAGTAGCGCCGGCTGTGGCGAGCGATTACCTCTTGGCGAGCACGGCTTTGAGCCGCTCGCGCCGCTCGTTGTCGTCCATCGATTGCCACCCGTCGCGGCAGTCTTCGCAGCAGAGCCCGACGGTCTGCCCTTCAAATTCAACCGTCAGGTCGACCATGCTGGTGGCGTTGAGCCTTGACCGCTGCATGATGGGGCAGTAGCGGTTGACCGTTGCTGCGAAGCCGTCGGTGGTTGGTTGGTTCGCGGCGGTCGCGGGAGGAGGAGGGGAGGCCTCGCCCTTGAGCGCGGCCGTCGCGGCGGATGGCTCGAGGTTGGGGGCTGGCCGGCTCGCACAGCCACTCAGCAGGACGAACGCGGTGATGGTTGAAGCAGCGGCCTTGTACACGGGTCACCTCTTGCCGCAGGTGTATCCTTCGTAAACACCGGCCGCTTTGTGAGCAGAACGCCGCCAGAGACCCTAACGATGCCCGAAAGTTTCAACGCGTTTACATCCGACTTCTACGTCAACATGCGGCTGCAGGTGAAGATGGACCTGCCGACAAACCGGGACACCGTCTTGCCGATGTTCGAGCGGATCCGCCGCGACCGTCCGGAGATGAACCGTTTCCGGCGGTACGACAACGAACTGGCCCTGGAAGGTGGCGGAGAGGACGGCGATCAGACCCAGAGATGGATCGGTGTTCGCAAGAGCTCGATCCGCACCGGGGATGTGAACCCGGCATCGCTTGCGGACGGGCTGAAGCTCCACCGGCTGGTGGTTGATGTTGCGCCCAACTACCTCTCGATCAGCCCGCTGGACATCGACTATGTCGAACTCGTCTACGGGTTTGACCTGCCGGCCGCGGGGAACCATGATGCGATCGTCGCCGATGCGCTGGTCGGCACGGGCCCGCTCGCCTCGCTGCTGAACATCCGCAACGCCGTCCCCACGAGCTTTCAGCCGGTGTTCGGGCTCGCGCTGACCGAGGACGCCGAGCTGCAGGTGCAGTTTGAGGTAAAGACCCGGCCGGGCCGGGCCCCCAAGGGTGACGATGCGCCCGCGACGCCGATCACGGTGATCTGCGCGCTGCGCAAATACGGAGTGCTCGACGACATCAGGCAATTACCCGGCACGCTCCGAACCCTTGCGGCGACCGGCGAGGAGACGATCGAGTCACGGGTCATCCCGTACCTGCTCAAGCCGATCCACCAGGTGATCACGACCAATAACCTCTGACACGGCAGGTGCCGCCCGGCCCGCTGAGGATCCGATCTTGCTCACACTGGCACAGTCCGACACCACCCGGCTTATCACGCTCGTGCTGCTGGTGATCGGGGCGATCTTTGTCGCGACGGTGGCCATTTTGATCGTTCGCAAGCGTGTGCTCAGCCAGCAGACCCCCCCTGCCGCGGGGATGATCATGGACGATTTCCGCAAGCTGCACGCGAGCGGGAAGCTCTCCGACAGTGAATTCCAGGCGCTGCGGACGCGGATGGCCGCGCGGATGAAGTCCACGGTGCCCGGCAAGGGGTCAGTGCACGAAGAACCGCCCGCGGCCCCGCGGACGGCACCCCCGCCGCGTGTGAAGGGCCCCCCGCGCCAGAGGCCGCCACGGCCGGAATAACCGGTCGGGTCCAACACCGAATGTGCGGGCCGGTTCGAGCCACGCCGGAATCGTGCCGATACACTGTCGATCCACAAGCACCGGGCGTGCGTATGGAGTATGTGCGCGCCCATTAAAAGACGAGAGACCACCGCATGGCGAAGTCCCGTAACGACGGCAACGACAACACCCCCGCCGAAGGCGCAAAGGGTGGGTTTCAAGGCCGCCGGCTGACAACCTGCTCGTTCTGCGGCAAGACGTCGCGCGAGGTCGGCCCGATGGTCGAGGGCCCCAGCGACGTCTACATCTGCAACAACTGCACCGACCTGTGCCAGAACATCTTCAAGCAAGAGCGCAGGCGTGTCGGCTCGTCGGCGCCGCTGTTTACCGATATCCCCTCGCCCAAGAGCATCAAGGAGATCCTCGACCAGTACGTCATCGGCCAGCACTGGGCCAAGCGTGCGCTGTCGGTCGCGGTTCACAGCCACTACAAGCGGCTGATGCACCTTGAGCGCGACGACACGGGCATCGAGCTGGACAAGAGCAACATCCTGCTCATCGGGCCCACCGGCAGCGGCAAGACGCTGCTGGCC
>JAUXUZ010000183.1 GCA_030680655.1 Phycisphaerales bacterium | reverse complement strand
GTTCCGCTCCGAGATCGCCAGAACGGTCGAGCGGTACTGTTCGACCAGCCGCGATGCGCTGTCGAGTTCGACCCACGCGATACGGGCCTCACGCACGGCCCGCTGCGAGACGGCCTCGTAACTGGCAAGGGCGGCGCGGGCGAGTGAGCCTGCCTTGGCGATCTGGGCGGCGTTGGTGTCGAAGATTGGGATGCCGATCTCGATCACCGGGCCGATGGTCTTCTTACCATCCACATCCCGCTCGAAGTCGGCCCCCAGCCCAAAATCCTTCAAGCGGTTCTTTTCTTCGACGGACAGATCTGCCCGCTGGGCTTCGACGATGGAGCGGGCCGCGGCCACATCCAGTCGCTGCACGCCTGCGAGCACGATCGCGGCGGCCTCGTCGAGTGAAAGCTCCGCTGCGAGGGATGCGTCCGCCTCGGCGGTCCATTCCGCGTTCTCGCTGGCGAAGCCGATCAGTTCCAGCATCCGACGGCGGTCCTTGGCGAGGTCGCGGACGATGATCGCCCGCTCGGCCTGCGCCTTGGCGAACTGCTGGCGGGCGCGATTGACATCCAGCGACGTTCCCTCGCCGCCACGCACGCGGGCTTCGAGCGAGTCGATGGACTTCTGGATCGTCGCAAGGTTGTGGTCGGCGTGGTAGACCGCCTGCTGACCGAAGGTGATCCGCACGTGCGTCGTCTTCACCTCGGCCACCAGCCGCAGGGCCTTGTCGGAGATGTCGAGCACGGTCTGGTTGAGCCGGGCGTCGGCGGCCTTGATCTTGCCGCCGCGCAGCCAGAGGGCTGTGAACGACTGCACGACTTGCGCCCCGACGAACGTCCCCCCGCTTACCGGGTCAAAGGGAAACCGCAGCGTCAGCCCGAGCACCGGGTTCGGCAGCAGGCCCGCTTGCACGAGGTCGGCCCGCGAAGCAGCGATCTGCTCGACCTGCGACCTGATCTCGCGGTTGTTCCGGAGTGCCATCGCCAGCGATTGTTCGACTTTCAAAGGCGAGCGCCCGTCCCAGGTCGTGAGCGACGCCTCCCACGGCTCGGTCCACACCGGCGTCACGCCGGAGCGTTCGCCGACAGTCGATGCGGCTCGATTGATGTCGGGCTTGGGGTCCAGCGAAGCACACCCGCCGACGACGGCAAGGAGCATGAGCGTGGCGGGTGCGAGTCTCCGGCCCGGGTGGAACAAGCGACATGGAAGTTGGACGGTCATACGGGTCATCTCCAATCGGGAATCGGCCTGCGCCGCGTTCGATCACTTCTTGGGCATGCACCGGTCGCAGTCCGCGCCCTCGGGGGCGCAGGTGGCGCAGCGGACCATCATCACGCCATCCTTCTCGTAGATGGTCATCTCGTTCTTGCAGTCCTCGCACATGTGCGTGGAGATGGTCCGGTTCGTAGCGAGGCCGCCACGCGGGCCGCCCGTGCTCCGGGCCTTGCGGATCTGTTCGTAGCACTTGGTGCAGACCGAGACCTGCCCGGCGTCGGTCTTGGCGACGTCATGCTTGCTGGTGGCGCAGCCTTGGAGGAGCGCCACGGACGCGAAGGCGAGCAGAAGAAGCGGACGGATGAGTGTCATGGTTGAATCTCCGGGAACAGGCCGCTCGCCCTCCGCCGCACCGTGCGGCGAGATGACGAGCGAAGAATCGTCTCGCGTCGCTCCCGCGGCGCGGGACGGTGAGTCATCGCGGACGGCTTACTTGTGGTCGTGAGCGGGGGCGTTGCCGTGCCCGGCCTCGGGCGTCGCGGGCGCGGCGGCGTCGGGTTTCTTCTCCGCCCGGCTCGACCAGTGCAGGTGCGCGATCTTGGGCGTGCCGCCCTCGTCCACCACGACGTAGGTCACGGCGGCAAGGTACTTCTTCGTGAGTTCCTTGTGGTTGGGGTCGGGCACGGTGAACGAGCCGATCTGCCGCACGATCGAGGTCGTGCCGAAGGTCTGCACGTCCTCCTTGGTCACCGTCATCACGAAGCCGGGCATCTCCTTGAGTTCCGGCATCAGGTGATGGTCGCGGTAGGTCTCCCACGTTCCCTCATCGCCCGCGTTCTCGCTCACCGTCGCGCGGCCCTTGTCCAGGAAGAGCGCGTTGAGGGCTGTCGCATCCGACTTGCCGCACGCGGCAAGGTAGTCGCGGGCGACCTTCAGAGCCGGGCTGCTTGCCGCGTTGATCGCCGCGACGGCTTCGGGGGCCATCTTGGTCAGCATGGCCATCTTCGCCTCGTCGGACTTGCGGTCCCACTTGCGGTCGCAGCCGGGGCAGCAGAAGCCGATGGTGACGCCTTTGAACTGACGCGTAGGCGACTCGGCGTCCACCTCGTTCTCCATGATCGGACAGAACTTG
Source organism: Phycisphaerales bacterium (assembly GCA_030680655.1). Lineage (GTDB taxonomy): Bacteria > Planctomycetota > Phycisphaerae > Phycisphaerales > UBA1924 > JAJTGZ01. The sequence goes on along the minus strand of JAUXUZ010000183.1, from coordinate 233 downwards.
TTGACGGGCTTGGGCGCATCTTGAGCGTGCTCCGGTGCGGCAGGTTGCGAGGGCGCGGCGGCGGGCGGCTGGGGCTGCGCCGCCAATGCGGCGGCGCTGATCATTCCAGCGCCGAGCACGAGCGAGGCGAGTGTGCGGATGATCACGGTGGGGGCTTTCTTCATGAGAGGGACTCCGGGGGATTTGGAACAAGACGATTGAACGAGCGAGGCGCCCGCGAGCACCGCTGGCGC
>JAUXUZ010000177.1 GCA_030680655.1 Phycisphaerales bacterium | reverse complement strand
CAAGCCTGCTTTGAGGCTTGGCCGTGGGGGGTGAGGGGTTGGAGCTCAAGTCACACGGCCAACGCAGAGCCGTTGACCGTGCCACCCGCGGGTGATGGGTTGGGCCGGGCACCCGGCGATAACTACGGCCTTGGTCAGAGCTGGGAGACAGGGCAGGGCAACACCACCGCGTGGCAGGCCTTCTTCTGGGGCACCACCGGCGGCATCACAGGACGGGATGTCCCTCTCCGGTAATTGACCCGCCGGCGGGTGCGTTGTACGAGCCCCGGCTCGTGCGTGGGCGCGTCATCGGCGCCCTGCCACTGAAGGCGGCCCCCCCCCGCTCTGACCGACTTCCGTGCGCCTTACCCCTCTCTCTTCCCCCGCGAGCGCCGTTTTCTGCGGGTGAATGGGACTTGCCCCTCAGAAAACGACATTTTCTGAGAGAAAACGTCGTTTTCTGCGGGTGAATGGGCTTTGCCCCTCAGAAAAAACCGTTTTGTGAGAGAAAACGCCGTTTTCTTCGGTCGAACGCCTTTGTGCCGGGAGAAAACGCCGTTTTCTTCTGGCCAAATCGCGTCTTTGGAAGGGTGATGGGCGGGTGATGGTCGCTCCTTTGCGTGCAGCGCGGTTCTTATCGGCACCGCCCGGTTCTGGTGGGCGTGCGGAGCGGGCTGCGCACTTTCTGCGGGGGTGGCGGGCACACCGATGCGGAGATTATGCGCGACGCGCGGATTTTCCGCTCATGTTGGTTGTGCGGGGCAAAGTGCGTGCGCGGATTCGCCGACCAACTCGGCAGGCCCGGCGTCAGTCCGGGCTCCTCTCACCCTGAGGCCCTTCACCCGGCCTCCCTCCTCGCGCTTCGTGAAGTTGAAACGTTTGGAGACACCACCATGTCAACACTCAACCCGCCGTCACCGTCACCCCGCGCCCCGTACCTCGCCTGGTGCGCTGCGCACGCGCCGGTCTGGAAACTCTCGCCGACGGCCATTGGTCTCAGCGCTCCAGTTGCCGTGGCCTACGACGCCAGCGTGGTCAACGCCAACGCGAAGGTCGCCGCGATGGAGGCCGCCAAGACGGTCTACCACAACACCGTCGTCGAGGCCGCCACCGCCATGCGTGAGCTGCAGGCCAACACCGGCAACAACATCCGCACCATCCGCGCCTTCGCCGAGGTGCAGGCCAAGCCGAGCACGGTCTACGCCATCGCGCAGATCGATCCGCCCGCTGCGCCGACGCCGATGGCGCCCCCCGCGCGCCCGACCGACTTCACCGCCGGCATCGACATCGACACCGGCGCGCTGGTCATCAAGTGGAAGGCGGCCAACCCCGGCGGCAACACCAGCTACACCGTCAGGCGCCGCCTCAACTCCACCGGCGCGTGGATGCTCATCGGCGTCGCCGGCAGCGACAAGACGTTCATCGACACCACCTTCACCGCCGGGCCCGACAGCGTGCAGTACATGGTGCAGGGTGTCCGCAGCGGCATCAGCGGCCCCAGCGGCAGCGTCTCGATCAACTTCGGTAACCCCGGGGGGGCAGGAAGCTTCTCGGTCACCTCGTTCGACGAGGGCGATGCGAAGATGGCGGCTTGAGCGAAGAGAAATGGCAAATGGCAAATAGCAAATAGCAAATAGCAAATCTCAAGGCAGAATCCACAAAGCCCCGGGCGCACGCGCTCGGGGTTTTTTATTTGCCATTTGCCATTTGCCATTTGTCCCATTGCCCTTTCGCCCCCCCCGCCCTGTATGATCCCCCATGCCACCCGACCCCTCCGCGTCAACGGCCGCCAGGATCGACCCCAAGACGTCCTTCGAGGCGGCCCAGCAGGAGCTGGAGGCGTTGATCGTGAAGATCGAGGGGGGTGATGTGGGGATCGAAGAGTCGATGGCGGCGTACGAGCGCGGGCTGGCG
>JAUXUZ010000165.1 GCA_030680655.1 Phycisphaerales bacterium | reverse complement strand
CCGCGGCTCAGCTGATCGTGGTCGCCACGATGCTGATTTTCCTGCTGCTGGCCATCCGGCACACCGTGATGTCTACCGCCGCCGACATGATCGACGGGCCGGTGTGGGTGTTTGGGATGGGGGCGGTGCTGCTGGCGCTTGCGGTTGGTGTGTGGGGGTCGTTCTTCTACGGCTGGTCGTTCCCCCAGACGGCCACGCTCGCCCTCTTCCCTTTCATGCTGCTGGCGTATGCGCTGGTGATGTTCGTGAGCAAGAAGTGGGTGGCCCAGCCGTTTTCGCACGATTTCAAGCCGCAGACCGTAGTTGCGTGCCTGGCACTCATGCTGGCGATGCCGGTGCTCACGGCGATCGCCGTGGCCGCGTCGTGCCGGCTCGGGCAGGTGATGACGATCGTCGTCTGCTTCGGGCTCTTCGTGTTCGGAATGGCCTCAACCAGCGTGATCGGTAGGCACGCGGTGATCAACAACCCCATCGGCGATGTGCTCACCTTCAAGCCGACGCTGCAGAGAATGGAGACGCTCCGCAACCCCGGTGACACCGCTGTCATCGAGGCGCCGAGTGGATTCCGCATTCAGCCCAAAGTTGGCCAGGGTCTGTACTTCGCTGCGAGCCCAAACGGCGTTGACGCACCTGTACGGTTTCCGTTACCACCATTTCCGCCGCCGACGGGCGCGATCAAGCCCAGCGGACTCGAGGCGACCGCTTACAACGAGCCCGCATTGGTCGTGACGGGAGTCAACGACCGGCGAATCAGCGTCATGACCGTCGGCCGCGGCGATGTGTTCCTCTCGATCGACCGCACGCCACGGCGGGGGGATTACCTCTTCCTGCAGGCGACGGAGTACAACGTGCCAGCCTTGGTGCTCTGGGGAATCGTCCCGAACCTGCAGTTCTTCTGGTTGCTTGACGCGGTTAACCAGAACCAGCCCGTGCCGGCTGGGCACCTCGCCCTGGTGACGGGCTATTCCGCTACGCAGGTGTGCGTGTTCCTCGCCTTGGCTGTCATTTTGTTCCAGCGGCGGGATGTCGGCTGACGGCCGGGCAATAAATTAGGAATTTGTACGTAAGTTCACCTATTTGGGTGCTATCACTTGCCGCGAGCCTTTAGGTGAGTCTGGGGAAGATCTGCAATAATCGGACGTTGTGGCCGTTCTTTAGTCAGGTCCACAAGCCAAATCTATAAACGGAGATTCACAATGCGCCTCTTCGCCTCTCTCAAGCCTCTCGTGCTGGTCGTTGCTGCCGGTTTGATGGTCTCGGCGATCGCCGTTCCGGCGTTCGCGCAGGGTGGCGGCGGTGGGGGTGGAGGCGGTCGGGGCGGGCCCGGCGGCGGTATGTTCGGCGGCATGGGCGGTGGGATGGGCGCTGCAACCACCGCGCCGATCGGCAAGGCCGACATCGAGAAGATGACCAAGTTCCTGAGCCTCACCGCCGACCAGCAGACCGCTGCGAACGCGCTGCTTGAGGGTCAGATGGCCGAGTTCAACAAGAAGGCCGACGAGTTCAAGAAGCTGCAGGAGGCCGCGCGGGAGGAGTTCCGCGAGAGCCGCGACTTCTCGGTGTTCACCGACCTGCAGCCCAAGGTTGAAGAGTTCCGCAAGTTCCGCGAGCAGACCGAGAAGCAGTTCATGACGGACGTCAAGAGCGTCCTCGACAAGCAGCAGGCGGACCGTTTCCCCGCCTACGAGCGCAGCCACAAGCGCGAGCAGTCGATGAACCGCGGCCTGATCAGCGGCGAGCGGGCCGACGTCATCGCCATCGTCGAGCGCATGAAGTTCTCCGACGCGAGCATGGCGAAGATCGCCCCGACCCTCGACGCCTACTCGATGGAGCTCGACCACGCGATCGACGCCCGCAACGCCGTCCAGGCCAAGGCCATGGGCAACGGCGGCATGATGCGCAACCTCTTCAACCCCGACGGTGACAACACCGAAGCGCTGAAGCAGGCCGAGGCCGCCCTCAAGGAGAACCGCGAGGCCTCTACGGCCGTCCGCGACATCAACCGCAAGTACGCCAGGCAGGTCGAGTCGACCCTCGGCGGCCAGGAGGGCGAGAAGTTCGCCAGCGAGTTCCGCAAGGCCTCGTTCCCCGACGTTTACCGCGAGCGGTACATTGACCGGGCGATCGCGGCGGCCGCGGCAATGACCGACGCCCAGCCGGCTCAGATTGAGGGCATCACCGCGCTGAAGGACCAGTACACACGCGAGGCCCGGCCGATCGATGAGGCGGGCGAGAAGGTTGCCGAGGAGCGCGAGGCGAGCTTCTCCATCGCCAACATGATGCAGAACCGTGGCGGCGGTGGTGGCCAGAACGACGAGAAGGCGCAGGACCAGCGGCGCCAGCGCCGCGAGCTCGAGGACAGCACCTTCGACAAGCTCAAGGCCATCCTCACGCCCGAGCAGGCCGCCAAGCTTCCCGAGAGGAACCAGGGCGGCAACGGTGGCGGCCAGCGCGGTCAGCGCGGCGCCGGCCAGGGTGGCGCGGGCAACAACGACGGCAACAACAGCGGCGGAAACCAGCCGCGCCGCCAGCGCACACCGGGCGCAGCGCCACGCGACGCCAACCCGCCGGCCCCGCAGAACTGAGCCGTCACGAACACTCCACTCTCGCAAGAGAGTGAACGGACAACACCTCCCGGCCGTACCGCGGCTTGTGGGACTGCGGACGTACGAGATCGCGGTGGGCCGCAAGGCCCGCCGTGCACTCTGCGCGGCCGGGGGTGTTTTTTTATCTGTGATTGCGCCGTGCGGCTGCGACTTGGAAGGCACTGATCAATACACTAGAAGAATCCATGGCCGAAGCTCCCGTCATCCCGCAATCTCCTGCTCAGCACCGCTTCCCTGTGCTGCCTGAAAAGCCCGCCGTTGACGCGGGCGCCTCGCGCTTGATCTCGGCCGAGCAGGCCGCGCGCCTCCGCGCGATCCCCTACGCCTTCGACGGCAACCGCCTGCTGGTAGCGATGGTCGACCCTTCAGACTTTGCCGCGGCCGACGAGGTCTCGATCGCGTCGGGCAAGGCCGTGCGCCGCGCGCAGATCAGCGAGGAGCACTTCGGCGACATGCTCCGCCAGAGCTACGGCGCAACAGCCATGGCCATGGCCCAGCGCCTGGGCGGTGACGGAGAAGAAGACGAGCTGCTCTCGAACCTGCAGGCGGTAGACGCCGCCGACGTCGCCCGCATGGCCGAGGAGCCGTCGGTCATCAACCTGGTGAACCTGATCATCCTCGAGGGCGTACGCGGGCGGGCGAGCGACGTGCACGTTGAACCCTTCGACAAGCAGCTCAGCGTCAAGTACCGCGTTGACGGCCAGCTGCGCGCTCAGAACTCGCCCCCCAAGGCCCTCCAGAGCGCGATCACCAGCCGCATCAAGATCATGAGCGGCATGGACATCGCCGAGCGCTACGTGCCGCAGGACGGGCACATCTCGCTGCGGTTTGAGGGCCGCAAGATCGACATCCGCGTCAGCACCGTGCCGACGATCTACGGCGAGAGCGTGGTCATGCGCATCCTCGACAAGCAGAGCATGACGCTCGACTTGACGGTGCTGGGCATGAGCCAGGCGCACCGCGACCAGATGCAGAAGCTGATCGACCTGCCCCACGGCATGGTCCTGGTCACCGGGCCCACCGGCAGCGGCAAGACGACAACGCTCTACGCCGCGCTGAGCAAGCTCTACGACCCCAGCCTCAAGATCATCACGATCGAGGACCCCGTCGAGTACGAGCTCAACGGCATCAACCAGATCCCCGTTAACCCCGACCGCGGGTTGATGTTCTCAACCGGCCTCCGCGCCATCCTCCGCCAGGACCCAGACGTTGTCATGGTTGGCGAGATCCGCGACGGCGAGACGGCGGAGATCGCCGTCCGGGCCGCGCTCACGGGCCACCTGATCTTCAGCACGCTCCACACCAACGACGCGGCGAGCGCCATCGGCCGCCTGCTCGACATGGACATCGAGCCCTTTCTGCTCTCGAGTGTGCTCGAGGGCATTCTGGCCCAGCGCCTCGGGCGCCGCATCTGCTCGACGTGCTCGTCAAAGGTCGTGATCGCCGAAGCGCTGCAGCACCGCATCCTCGAGGTCGAGCGTCCTCTCTTCCCAGGCATGATGGGGTACGTCGGCGCCGGCTGCGAGAAGTGCGATAACACCGGCTACCGCGGGCGCATCGGCTATTACGAGCTGCTGATGCTCACGCCCGCCATGCGAGCGGGCATCACCTCCGGCAAGACGAGCACGCCGGAGCTCCTCACCACCGCCGAGCCGGGCTACATCACCATGCGGCGCGACGGCCTGCTGAAAGCCTCCAAGGGGATGACGACCGTTGACGAGGTGCTCCGCGCGACGCAGGACGTGGGAGAGGTGACCTGACCAGCCGCCGGCCGTTCGCGGCCGGGTTCGGATCGGTGCGGCCCGCCAGCGGGCGCCGCAAGGGAAGGAGCCGGGGAGGTGAGCAGAGTGTGTTGGGGACGCGGTTCGTGATCGGCCTCCGGGCCAAGAGGGCGTTTGGTTCATGCCGACCTTCGAGTACAGCACGGTTGCCGGCAACGCAACGATCGAAGCGCCAGACCGCGCGGCGGCGCTGCGCCAGCTGATCGGGCGAGGCGTTGCCCCGAGCGGAATCCACGAGGTCCGGGGTCGCGCAGCGCAGAAAGCGGCCGCGGCCGACGCCGCCGCTGGGCCGCTGAAGCTCGACGCGCCCGGCACCGGTGCCACGCCCGCCACCAACGTGTTCGGCGGACGCGCGAGCGTGTCGCTGCAGGACACCGCCTCGTTCATCCGTGAGCTGGCGACGGCTCTGTCGGCCGGCCTGCCGCTGATGTCGGCGCTCAAGACACTCGCCCGCTCGGGGCGCAGCGCCGCCCAGCAGACCATGCTGCGCCACCTGATCGACCGCGTCGAGCAGGGCTCGAGCCTGGCCGAGGCCTGCAAAAGCTACGGCAAACCGTTCGACGCGCTGCTGATCAACCTGATCAAGGCGGGCGAGGTCTCCGGCAAGCTCCCCGAGGTGCTCCACCAGGCCGCCGATCTGCTGGAGAAGAGCCTGGCGATGCGCCGCTCGATCGTTTCAGCAACGATCTACCCGGCGATGCTCGCGGTGCTGATCCTCAGCGCGGTCGTGATCGCGACGACCTACATCGTCCCGCGCATCCTCAAGACGCTCGAGAGCAACAAGGTGCAGCTCCCCTGGACGACGCAGATCATCAAGACCTTCGCCGATTTCATGGGCTCGTACTGGTGGGTGGTGATCGGCGTGATCATCCTCGGCGTGCTCGCGTTCGCCCGGGCCCGCGCCAACCCCGTGTCCCGCTACGCGATGGACCGCTTCGTCCTCAAGGCGCCGCTGATGGGCCCCATGCTCACCGAGGCGGCGGTCGCGCGGTTCACACGCACGCTCGGCACGCTGGTCCAGGCCGGCCTGCCCGTGCTGGGCGCCCTGCGCCTCACCGCGGCCACGATCACCAACACCGCGATGAAGAAGGCCGTGCTGGAGGTTTGCGAGAAGGTCGCCGGTGGCAAGACGATCGCCGACCCGCTCGAGAAGACGGGTTACTTCCCGCCGCTGCTGGTGCAGATCGTCTCGCTGGGCGAGCGCTCGGGCAAGCTGCCCGAGCTGCTGACCAACGCCGCCAACTCGCTCGAAGAGCGGACAGAGATCCGGGTGAAGGTCTTCACCGAGGCGCTCCGCCCGCTGCTGGTCATCGTGATGGCGCTGATCGCCGCGTTCGTGATCGTTTCAATCCTGTCGGCGCTGCTGGCGCTGCAAGACTCACTCGGAGGAAGCTGATGAACCACCCCGCCACCCGTCCGCAAGCACGCCGCCGCTCCGCGCGAGCCTTCACCATCGCCGAGATCATCGTGGTCGTGGTGATCATCGGCATCCTCGCCACGATCGTCGCGACGCGTCTGCTCCCCAAGATCACCCAGTCAAAGGTGATCACCGCCGGAGCGAACGCCGCCACCGTCGCCAACGCCGTCACGGCCTACATCGGCGACTGCGGCTCGCCCCCCGCTGGCACGGCCCTGGCCGACTTCCTGATGGTCCGGCCGTCGAACGTATCCGAAGAGGCGTGGCAGGGCCCCTACCTGCAGAACTCAACACAGCTGCTCGACCCGTGGGGGCACACGTTCGTCATGGTCTTCCCCGGCGTCAAGAACGCAGACTTTGACATCGTCTCCTACGGCGGCGACGGGCAGCCCGGCGGCGACGGCGAGAACAAGGACATCGTCAAGCCGTGAGACTCCCGGCCTTCACATCCCGTGCCTGCGGCGCCTTCACGCTGGTGGAGGTGCTGGTGGTGATGGTCATCATCGCCATCCTGGCCACGCTGACGGTCCCGCGACTCGTCGGCGCGCAGGGCCGGCAGGCCGAGGTTGAGGCCCAGGGTGTCAGGTCTGTGCTGTCACAGGCCGCCCAGCGCGACGCGGTGAGCAGCGAGGCGATGGCGGTGAGCTACGACGCCGAGAAGCGCGAGCTCTCGATCGAGTCGCTGGCCGATGTTGACGGCGAACGCGCGTGGCGCCCGATGCCCATGATCCGCCCCGTCCGTTTCGCATCGATCGAGCTCGCCTCCGCCAGCGCCGACGGCCAGGAGCAGCCGCCCGACACGAGCTTCCGCGTGCAGCTGGCCGGCGCCAAGCCGCGGCCGGCCGTCTCGCTGATGCTGCGCACAACGGCGAACCTGCCCGGCACGCCCCGCGCCTGGCAGATCGACCTGCTCCCGGGCCAGACCGTCGCCACCATCCGCGCAGTCCCAACCGGCGCCCCGCTGGCGGCGCCCAGCACCACCACGATCGACCTTGACGTTGAAGGCCAGAGGACCCAGCCGTGGTAAGCACCCGCGCCAAATCTCGGCGTGGAGTCGCCCTGGTTGACGCGATCGTCGCGGTGATCATCCTCGGCGTGTCGCTGTCGGTGATCCTCAGCCTGACCGGCCAGGCGATCAGCAGCCAGCGCGTCGGTGAAGAGATCCAGAACGCCGCCATGCTCGCCGACGAGCAGCTCAACCTGGTCCTTTCGCGCGGGCCAGACGACTACGCCAAGAGCTTCCCGATCTCCGGAGAGTGCGACGAGCCGTTCACGCAGTACCGCTTCAAGCTCCAGATCGACGGTCAGGGCGACGCCGCCCCGTACAAGGTGGGCTGCACGATCACCTGGGACAGCTCTGGCCGCGAACGCACCGTCTCGGTCAACACGCTCGTCGCGTCGCGCACTCTCACGAACCAGATCGACCGCCAGCCGGTCGAACCCGTGGAGCGTGGCCTGTGAACCAACACCCTGCAAGAACCCGGCGCCGCGCCTTCACACTCGTCGAGGTGCTCGTCGCCACCATCATCGTCGGGCTTATCGCCGCCTCCGTCGCGATCGTGATCTCACGGACATTCAAAACGCGCCGGCTTGCCGAGAGCCGCGGCGAGGCGTCGGCGCGCGCCAAGGCCGCCGCCGGCATGATCGCCCGTGACACGCAGAACGCCTTCCGCGACAACGACCTGCTCCAGACACGCCTGCAGGTGATCCCCGGCGGCGCAGGGCAGGGGCGCGATCAACTGCTGCTCCTGGCACGCAGCGACCACGCCGTCCGCACAGGCGACGAGCAGAACGAGTCGAGCGTGCACGAGGTGCAGTACCGCGTCGTCGACGACGCTCCCGACCCGTCGCGACCCGGTGCAGTGGGCACATCGCTGTGGAAGCGTGAAGACCCCATCCCCGACGAGTACCTCGACGCCGGCGGAGTCGCCGCCGCGGTCGTCCCCGGCGTAACCGAACTCAAGATCGAGGCCTACGACGGCGAGACATGGATCAACGACTGGGACTCTGACCTGCTCGGCTTCCCGATGGCCGTCCGCATCACCGTCAAGGTGATCGTCAGCGCCGACGATGCGCCCACCCCGCGCGGCCCGGTGATGTACGCCCGTCAGGTCGTGTCGCTCGACCGCACACCGCTCCCGGTAACGTTCTCGCCCGCGCCCGACCCGGAGGCCATCGCCAGTGCCGCAGCCGCGGCTGCTGCCGCAGGCGCCGTGGGCGGCGGAGCCGGTGCCGGTGGCGCTGGCG
>JAUXUZ010000140.1 GCA_030680655.1 Phycisphaerales bacterium | reverse complement strand
TTACTGGTCCTGATCCGTGTTGATCCGCGTTCATCCGAGGCAGACTCACCACCGCACTGTTGGGTGAACGCTTCTCAGCGGTCGGCGAAGCGCCAGGTCGCTTCGCTGTCGATCGACAGAGGCGTGCCGGTGAGCTCAGCGCGGAGAAGCTCGATAGGGATAGGGCCAAAGCGCAGCACGGCATCGTTGAACGGCTTCTCGTCCATCAGGCCACCGCCGCGGCCGAGCACCAGCTCGTCGTGGAGCGCTCGCAGCTGCCTGCCGCCGACCATGTAGCCGCACTGGTAGAGCGGGCCGTAGTCGCCGCCGATGTAGCGGCGCACCTCGGCGGTGGCGTTGGCCCGCTCGTGGCCGACGCTGGTGCACAGCTGGTCGATCATCTGCTGCGGTGACATCTCACCCAGGTGGAAGCGGAGGCTGACGGTGATGCGGGCGCAGCGGTGCATGCGCCAAAAGAGCATGCCGAGCCGGTCCTGCGGCGACTTCGCCCAGTTGAGGTCCCACAGCTTCATCTCCCAGTAGAGCGCCCACCCCTCAACGTAGAAGGGTGTGCTGAACTGGCGGCGGTAGGGCCGCTCACGCGCGGCCATAAACGACTGGAGGTGGTGCCCGGGGATCAGTTCGTGGGGCACGACGATGCGCGTGAAGCGCCGGTTGTTGCCGCGCATCGACATGAGCTTGTCGTCGTGGCTCATCGCATCGGTCGGCGCGGCGATGCCTATCGCCTGCGAGAAGTAGACCGCGAAGGGGAGCGTGCGCTGCTGCTGCGGGGAGAGCATCGCCTGCTTCCAGTAATCTTCGCACATGGGCGGGACAGTGACGAGGCCCACACCTCCATTGCCGTTCTTGACAAAGTCGATCGCCTCGCGGGCAACGGCGGCGACGTACGCCGCCTGCTCGCCGGGGGGCGCCACATCGTCTTTGATCTGCTCGAGGGCCTTCTTCCAGTCGCCCTTGCCGTCGGCGTTGAGCACCCCCATCTCGCGCGCGGCGGCCTCGGCCTGCAGCGTGCACCAGGCCATCTCGCGCTCGCCGATGCCGATCAACTCCTCGGGCGAGTAGGCGATGCACTCGTTCTTGAGCGCCTCCAGCAACGCCTCGCGTCCGATCGGATCGCCGATGAGCGGGTCGCCGGGCTTGCCCTTGATGCCGGCGACCTCATCGCGCAGGTGCTTGGCAAAGTCGTCGATCGCGCGCCCCGCCTCCTCGCGCGGCTTAGCGCACCACCAGGCAAAGTCGGGGGAGAAGCCGGCGGAGTGGTCGTACCAGCCCGCGAGCGCCCCGCTCAGCGAGGCGAGCGCGGCGGCCGCGCGCTGCGCGGTGACGGGCGAGGGCTTGGCGGCATCGGCGTGGCCGCGGGCGGCCTGAACCAGCGCGGGGATGGTGGCGAGCGCATCGGCGGCGGCCCGCGCATCCAGCGGCTCCATCTTCCAGCGGGCCTCCTCCAGCGCGATGATCACCGTGCGGACGGTGAGCAGGTCGGTCATCTCGGCGAGGCGGCGGCGGTCGAGGCGGAGCTGGGCGAGCTCACCACGGAGGTCGTTGCGGAGGAGGATGGCATCGACGCGTGCCGACTGTGCGAGGGTGGCGAAGTCGATCGCGGCAACATCGGCGAGCTGGCGGGAGATGAGCGCTTCGCGCCGGTCGAGAGCGGCCTCGGACCAGCGGATGGAATCGAAGCGGTTGAGCGTGGCGCTGTCGGCGGCGAAGCGGCTGATGGTGTCGGCCAGGTCGAGCCGCACGCCGGGCTGCTGGGGGGGAGGCAGGAGCGTGACGGGGGACGCCGCGGCCGGGGGCGGAGGGGCCACCGGCGCAGTGGAGCACGCGGCCGCGCTGACAAGCAGCGCGAGGGCGGCCGCGCGCGTCGATCCGTTCAGCGGGAAGACGGAGGAAGAGGTGGAGAGGAAGGGCATTGCGGGGCGAGCATATCCGCCCCTGCGCAACCGCGTTTTCTCATCCGTTGACCATGCCGCGGACGCTCACGTCCGCTCCTTTGTTTCAGCGACCATCTGCTTGATGTAGGCCTGAAATGAGTCGTGCATCAGCTTCATGCTCGGGGTGTTCATCATGACGCGGAAGCTCGGTTCGGAGGCGATCTCGCGCATGCGTTTGTCCCAGCTGGAGTAGTAGTCGGCGGGGATCTGCCCCTGCTGGCGGGCGAACCAGACGATCTCGAAGACCGACAGCTGCATGAGGTTGAAGAAGTACTCGCGCACCTGCGTGTCGGTGGCGGCGTGCTGCACGTCGTGGCGGTAGACGCGGGCGAGGTCGGGGTCTTCGACGCGCATCTCACGCAGGTGCATCTGCAGTTCCACCAGCCTGGTGAAGTTGGCGACGTGCTGGGCCCGGCGGAAGTTGCGGAACTGGAAGGCGCTGTAGATCAACCCCCCGGCGATCGCCACGGAGCTGAGGGCCTGGAAGATGAGCTGCATCGCCTGGATGGTGGGCATGGGGGAAGGTAAGCGGGGGAAGGACAAGGGGACATCGGACAAGGGGAGG
>JAUXUZ010000253.1 GCA_030680655.1 Phycisphaerales bacterium | reverse complement strand
AAGCCCAACCAGAACTCGACTGTTCGCGATACCACGCCGACAAAGGCCAGGACGGCTGGCGCCGACGCGGACAACACCGTTCGGAACAAGGCCGATCGTGATACTGCCACCAAGACCCCGCTGAACCAGTCCAACAGCAGCGAAGCGATCAAGACCACGGCCGATATCCGCCGCGCGATCCTGGATGACAAGTCCATGTCGCTCAACGCCCAGAACTGCAAGATCATCACCGACAGCGCGGGCGTGGTGACGCTCAGGGGGCCCGTCGCCAGCCAGGCCGAGAAGGATGCCATCGAGTCGATCGCCAAGGCGACGGCCGGCGTGAACAGCGTCGCCAACGAGCTCGAAGTCAAGTTCAATTAACGAGGTCGGGCACGGGTGGCTCCGACCTGCGCCCGTGTCCGACTTCTTCTGTCCACCCCGCACCACAGTCCACACACACCACACAGGAGTCTCTGCGATGAACAATGAATCCAATCCCCAGACCCGGGCCCCGAACCAGAAGTCTGAGCGCACCAACACCAGCGGTCAGCCGGCTGAGAACGACCAGCAGGGCACCGTGCACAGCAAGGGCGATGGCAAGGGGCCCCGGGGTCAGGGTCAGACTGACCAGAGCGGCGGACGCTCAGGCGCCGACAACCGGACACAGCACGCGGACTCAAACGGAGCCGCCTCGCAGCGCCCCGGCACAACCGAACGCTCCAACTCCGATGCCGATGCGGACAAGAAGGGCAACGGCCTCGATCGTGCAGACGACGATCAGCAGAAGAAGGTCGACCCGGCCAAGGGGCCGACAGCGGGTGCATCCAACACGAGCAAGCACGGCAGCAACTCAACGAGCCCGGGGTCACCCCGCCACGAGCGCGGCACGACCAATCCGAGCCAGGGCGGACGCAAGGGCTGATCACCGCGCACGACCGCCGGTTCGAGTACACCGCTGCCCCGGGCCAGCTTGCTCGGGCGTCAAAGTCAGTCAGCAACAAGACTCTTAACCCCCATTCCCGGAGAATCGCATGAAGACCTCAGTATTCTGCATCGCATCTTCGCCTTCGATGGCCAACGACATCGTCGCGAGTCTCAAGGCCGCAGAGTTCAGCGACAACGACATTTCCGTGCTCTTCCCCGACAAGTCCAGCACCCGTGATTTCGCCCACGAGAAGAACACAAAGGCGCCCGAAGGAGCCACCCTTGGCGCAGGCACCGGCGGCGTGGTCGGTGGCACACTCGGCCTCCTCGCCGGGATCGGCCTGCTCGCCATCCCGGGCGTGGGGCCCTTCATCGCCGCGGGGCCCATTATGGCCTCGCTGAGTGGCATTGCGGTTGGGGCCGCGGTCGGCGGCGTCGCCGGGGCGCTCATCGGTATGGGGATCCCGGAGATCGAAGCCAAGCGATACGAGGGCAAGGTTAAGGATGGCAACATCCTGATCTCCGCGCACTCTGAGAGCTCTGAAGAGATCTCCCGGGCCAAGGAGATCTTCTCGGCCGCGGGCGCGACGGACATCAGCTCCACTTCGGAGAAGTCGGCCCCGACACCAACCGTGGTCACCCGCGCTGCGGACCAGCCCGCCAGTTCCACCCGCCTCTAAGTAGCAGTGAACTGAAGGAACGCGCAATCGATTGGAGGCAGGGCGCGTTCTGGTTCCGGCGGTTGGTCAGGCCACGCCGGCAACAGCAGGCGGCACGAGAAGGGGGCCGCTTGGCTTTGCCCGGATACGTAGAGGTTTGCTCATCGCCCACGGCCAAGCGCAGGCACGGCCAAGCGCAGAGCGGCTTCGCCGTGGTATGCGGCAGAGCATCCATCGTTGCGGCCGCTCGCTGATTCGTTCGCTGAACTGAAATAAACAAGGGCCCCGGCGGATCGCCGGGGCCCTTTTATTTGGCATGACCGGGTGGTCGTATCAGCGACGGCGGCGGCTGGCGAAGAGGCCACCAAGGCCGAGTGCGCTGGCCGCGGCGGGCGTTGGCAGGAGGTTGATCGTGAAGCGGCCGGGGCTTCCGACTTGAATCCAGCCCGGTCCGCCGCCGCCGGCAAAGACCATCGCGTGGTTACCGATTGACCAGCCGATGGAAGTGGCGTGTATCTCACGGTGCGCAGGCGACTGAGTCGCCGAACAGACTGCACCGCGATCGTGCCGCAGCGCTGGCGGTTTCTTTGGCGGTCGGGGAGTTTGTGGGGTGGTGCTATTGGTGGTGCGCGAAGGCGGCGAGGGTGCGCACGGTGGCGCGGTCTTCTTCGAGGGTCATGGCTTGTTCAGAGCGTGCGGCGGCCATTTTGGCGTGTCGATTGGCGGCCTCGGTCATCTTCGCGTGGCCAAGGCCCGCGAGGGCGCAGAGCCCCTTCTGCAGGCGGGCGGCGACTTCTATCGAGGCCGCGCCGTCGCGGGCGATGGCGGTGAAGGCGTCGTCGAACATGTCGTCGATGGAGAGCTGCGGGAACTCGACGCGGTCAAAGTCGCACGCGCGCAGGTCCTCGGGCTTCACCGGCTCGGCCCACCCGGCGAAGAGACGCACCAGCGTGCCGATGATGTCGATCGCGGTGCCCGGGTCGTTCACCGCGGGAGAGAGTGCGCGGCCGGCGATCTCCGAGAGGACGACCAGCCCGAAGCGCGGGTCGTCGTCAAAGGTCCGCGCGTTGCCGACGACAAAGGCGGCGCGGACCTTCTCCACATCGCACGGCGCGTGCAGGCCGTCGTCTCCCGTGACCTCGGCGAGGACTCTTCCCGGGGACGCGAAGGTCCCGGGGAGGGCCCGCACGGTGATTCTCAGCTTCTCCGCCTCGGCATAGGCCTGGAGCGCCGCCACGTCGATGCGCTGCACGCAGCCGATGCTCCCGGCGGGGACGCTCGTCCCCGCGCCGGGCTCGATCGTCACAGCGCGGCATCTGAGCGTCGGGGCCAGGCGTCGGCGCTTGAGCGAGCCGCGCACGGACTCCTCGACCTTTTCGATGGTGCCCCCCAACCGCCCGAGCCGCGCCACGCTGTCGATCCAGCGGACGAAGGTGACGATGACGACGGCGAAGATGAGGAGCGTGAGCACGAACAGGATGTTGCGGCCATCTCTGAGGTAGAAATCGTTCTTGAGGAAGGTCAGGGCGACCACGCCGAAGATGAACGCGCCGATGAAGATCGACAGGGCGTTCTGCGAAGTGTCGTCGGCGACGACCAGCGGGAAGGATCGTGGCGTGGCCGTGCTCGCCGCCGAGGCGTATGCCGAGACCATGGACGCGACGGCAAAGGTGGCGACCACGAGCATGGTGCCCGCCAACGTTTGCAGCAGCGTCTCGAGTGAGTCCATCGTCACGATGGGGATGCCGGGGGGGATCGGGATGTACTCCACCCCTTTGGCCAGGAAGACGCCCACCAGCGAGAACAGGCACATGATCAGCGGCCGGAACCAGAGCCGTTCCCGGAGCCGGTTGAAGTAAAACCTGAGTCGGTCCATGGAGGCTCCCTGGTTGCTCGGCCCTTGGCCAGTTGGGGAGAGGGTAGCGGGGGTGTGAAATTGCGCCGGGTGCCACGGGCTGATTGACCCTTGCGGCTTTGTTAAGGTCTGGGCGCCCTCCCTGCCGGTGGGGCCTCTGTTCAACACCCCTCGTTGGCGGACTTGAAAAGCGG
>JAUXUZ010000111.1 GCA_030680655.1 Phycisphaerales bacterium | reverse complement strand
TTGCCATCCTGCGGCCTGCGCGACTGCGTAAGGTCGAGGTTGGCCATGACCTTGAGGCGCTGCACGATGCCGGCGTGGGCCGAGAGGGCGGGGCCCTGCTGGCTCACAAGCTCACCGTCAACGCGGTAGCGCAGGTGCAGCGAGGATTCGTCTGGCCCGATGTGCACGTCGGACGCCCCGCGCTCAACCGCGGTGGCGAGGATCTGGTTGACGGCGGCGACGATCGGCTCTTTGCCGGTGGTGAGGTCGAGGTTGAAGTCTGCGCCGGAGGCCTTCCCCCCCACGCCGCCACCGTCGGCGGTCATGGCGTAGGCGCGGTCGATCAGCGTCTTGAGGCCCTTGGGCTCGCAGAGGACGGGCTCAACATCGCACTTGAGCACGGCGCGGAGCTGGTCAACAGCGCGCAGGTCGAGCGGGTTGGCCATGCCGACGGTGGCCGTCTCTTCGAGCACAAAGAGCGGCAGGGCGCTGAGCGACTCGGCGAGGGCCTTGGGGATGCGCTTGGCGTTGCCGATGTCGATGGTGAACTGCTCGAGGTCAACAAACGGCACCTCGCAGATCTGGGCGCGCACCAGCGCCACCTGGCGCGGCGTGAGTACCGACTCTTCAACGAGCAGGGCGCACACGCTGGTGCGCTTATCGGCGGCGGTTTTGCGCGCGGCGGCGACGGTGTCGGGCGACAGGAGGCCCTCTTCCATCAAGCTGGCGATGATGTAGTCGTCGTGCTCAACCACGGGTGGCGCCTCCTGCGTTGGCCGCGGGGGCCTTTGATGGAGCGGGGGCGGGGGGGGCGTCCTTGGGCTGGAGCCTGGCGATGGCCTCGGCGATGGAGGCGAGCAACGCGGGGGAGGCGTCAACGAAGGAGGTGCCGAGCTCGTAGGTGGGTGCGCGGTCGGTCATGACCACCCGCTGCACGCGGACGGTGGCGGAGATCGGCTCTGCGAGGGCGGGGTCGGTGATGGTGACGGCGATGCGGGCCTGCTTGGGGAGGAAGACCTTGGTACGCAGGCCGATGCCGCCGCGGGACATATCCACAACGACGGGGTTGAAGTTGCCCGAGGCGTCGGCGGCGAGCGGGCTGAGGGCGATGGGCCCGGTGTGCTCGGGTGCGATGGCGCCCTCGGCGGTGAGGGCACAGCGGATGCGCTCGTGCTGACGGACGACCAGGTTGTCGGTCTTGGGGAGTTGTGACATGGCGGGTCCTTGCGGTTCGCGGACCAGCGTGTCATCGGACGTTGGGCGGGGGGGCTGAAGGGGGGTGGCGGCGGGGGCGGGGGTTATCGGGCTGGGGCTGGGAGGGAGGCGGAAGGCAGCGAGGCAGGAACGCGGAGGGGTGGAGGAGCGCGGAGGAAGAGGAAGAGGAAG
>JAUXUZ010000108.1 GCA_030680655.1 Phycisphaerales bacterium | reverse complement strand
CTGGGCGCGGGTGATGCGCGGCACGCAGTCCATCGCCAGCACGGTCGCTTTGCGCTCGTTGAGGCGGTCGAGCAGGGCGCGGTTCTGGGCGGGCCAGACGAAGCAGATCAGGCAGCCGCGCTCGGGCATGAGCGTGGCCTCGTGCACGGCCAGGCCCGGGTGGTCCTCGGGCGGGCGCACCTTCAGCACGACGTCGGCCCCGGCCCAGAGCTTGCGCACGTCGTCGATCACTTCGGCGCCGGCCTCGGCGTAGGCGGCGTCGGAGAAGGACGTGTCGGCCCCCAGCCCGCTCTGCACGAAGACCTTGTGCCCCTGCTGGCAGAGCTTCATCACCGTTTGCGGCGTGGCGGCGGCGCGGCGCTCACCGGGGTGGACCTCGCGCGGGATGGCGATGCGGAGCGGCGTGGTGGTGCTGGCGGGGTTGGTAGAAGAGGTGGGCATGAGCGTGGCCGAGTCTACACGGTCTGCGCACGCGCCGTCAGCCCAGGCCGAGCAGGCGGAGGGCGGTCGGCGCATCGATCCCGCGGAGTTCGACGGTTTTTTCCGGGCGGGTGTGCCCGCTGACAACCAAGGCGTCGCGTGCGTGCAGGCCGCAGGCGCTGGAGAGGAGCGCCTCGATCGCCCTGTTGGCGCGGCCGTCTTCGGGCGGCGCGGCGATGCGCACCTTCAGGCGGTCACCCAGCGCCCCGGCGATGGCGTCGCGGCTGGACCCGGGGACGGCCTTGACGGCGACCCGCACGGTGGGCACCGCCCCCGGGGCGGTCGTCACAGGCTGCACGATTGGGGTCATCTTGACAGGTCTTTTTCGGATTCGGCTGTTCGGAAGCTGGCAGGGGCACGAAGTTCGGAGTAGATTATCAGCGTGCGGCCCACGGTCCATTCTGCCATGATCCTCGCGGCGCTCGCCGGCGCGGGGGTGGCCCACGCGCAGGACTACACGCTGCAGCCGCGCCAGGTACTGGTTGTGTACGACACACGCATCCCCGACAGCTTGCTGGTGGCCGAGCACTATGCGGGCTCGGCCAAGGTGCCAGGAGGCACGGGCGGCAAGGCCGGCACCCGCCCGGGTGTGCAGGTGGTCGACCTCATGTTCACCGGGGCACCCGTCGCCATCCAGCCCGACGTGACGTATACGCAGTTCAAGGCGTCGTTCCGCACGCCGCTGCGCGCCTGGCTCGCCGGCAACGACCCGCTGGGGCGCATCCGCTGCATCGTGCTGACCAAGGGGATCGCCCACCGCGTGCAGGACACCGACGTCGCGACGGTTGGTGACGACCCGCTCAACAACGTCAGCGAGTTGAACGCCGGCGACCTCACGTGCGCGAGCGTCGACAGCGAGCTGGCGCTGCTGCAGCTCAACCTGGACAACCTGGAGAACGGCAACCGCGGCGACAGCTACGCCGACGGCATGATCATCAACCCCTACCACAACCAGACGCTCCCTGTCGGGGCGTGGCCCACGCGCCAGCGGCGCAACACGCGCCTGTTCGACTGGGTGCTCACATCCAGCTACGGCACCGGCGTGATCTGCCGCTCCCGAACGGTGCCCTCGGTGCAGGTGCTCACGCCGGGGGACATGTACCTGGTGTGCAGGCTCGACGGGAACACCCTGCCCGACGTGTTCGCCATGATCGACCGCGCCCAGCAGAACACCGTGAACGTTGACACGGCGGTGGTGATCCTCGACGAGAGCAACTCCAACGGCATCGCCGACGCGGGCCCCAACGCCGAGCTGGACAACGATGATTTCAACGACGGGGCGACGTCGTTCCTTCGGATCGGCGACGACGACGAGCGCACGCGCGACCAGCTCCTCGCCGACGGCCGCTTCCTTGCAACGAACATCCGCTACGACAAGAACAACTCTCCCAACGGCTTCATGGTCGGCCCCCGGATCAACTTCGGCGGCGGCATCGTGGTGAACGGGCCGGTGGTGCTGGTGGGCACCGACGGCAGCAACAGCGCGGGCACCGAACCGGGCAACGCGGGGCACGACCTGCCGCTGAGCATCGAGTGGGGCCCGATGGGTTGCTACACGAGCATCGAGAGCTACAACGCGCGGCAGTTCCAGGGCCTGACGCCGCTGTTCAACCAGTCGCAGATCGCCGATGCGCTGAGCATCGCCGGCGGCGCGACGTTCGCCATCGGCAACGTCTACGAGCCGTACGCGGCGACGCTGCCCGACGTGGAGGTGATCGCCCGCAACTTCTACCGCGGGCGGCTGAGCTGGGCGGAGGCGGCGTGGAGCGCGATCCCGGCGTTGAGCTGGCAGCAGGTGGTGGTTGGTGATCCGCTCGCACGCGTGGTCCTTTCGTGTCAGGACATCGACGGCGACGGCGTGTGGACCATCGACGACCTCTACGCGTGGGAGGCGGCCGGCACCACGGCGCGCCCGCGCGACGTGAACCGCTCGGGCGCGGCCGACGACACAGACCGGCGGCTGGTGGACCCGTCGCCGCGGCCGATGGACCACGTCGACATGGCCGGCTCGCAGCGCTGAGGCGACGTGCCCCCCGTGCGCCCCCCACTTTGACCCCACGCTGCGCCCTTTGCGTAGCATCGCCCCACTATGCGGATCCTTCTTTGCAACGACGACGGCGTGACGGCCCAGGGGATCGTGGCGCTCCACGACGCGCTGATCGATTCATCCGGCAGGTTCGGCGGGGCGCTGGGTGAGGTCTTTGTGGTTGCGCCGCTGACGGTACAGAGCGCAACCGGGCACGGGGTGACCTTCCGCCAGCCGCTGCTGGTTGCGCCGACGGACGTCAACGAGCGGATGAGCGGCGTGGCGGTTGATGGACGCCCGGCCGACTGCGTGAAGCTCGCCCTCACCGAGCTGTGGCCGGCAAAGTTCGGCATGGGGAGCCGCCCGGACCTGGTCGTCAGCGGGATGAACATGGGCGCGAACGTGGGCATCAATGTGCTCTACAGCGGCACGTGCGCCGCGGCGATCGAGGCGGCCTTCCTAGGCGTTCCGAGCATCGCGGTGAGCTTGCACATCGGCACAAGCAGGCCCGACTACGAGGTCGCGGCCGGCTGGGCGCGGACGGTGATCGAGAGGCTGCTCAGCAGCGGGCCGCTGTCGGCCCACGAGTGCATGAACATCAACATCCCGATCACCGAGCGCGAAGGCCCAATGCCCCAGGTGGTGGCGGCGACGATGAACACGCACGGGATGATCGACGCGTTTACGAAGAACAAGAACCCGCTCGGCCAGACGTACTACTGGAGCAGCGGGCAGCCGATGGAGTTTCACGCGACCGAGGTGGGGAGCGACGTGCAGGGGCTGATGGAGCGCAGCATCACCGTCACCCCGCTGCGGTTTGACATGACCGACCACGCGCGGATGAGCGAAGTGGCAAAGCGGCTGGCCTGACCGGTCGCGGACCCTGGCGCTCGTGAGTTCCTGTCGCGCTGCGCCCGCCTCAACGAAAACAGGCGGCGAGCCTTTCGGCGTGCCGCCCGGAGGGAGAAAGAGAGACGGGGTGCACCGGGGGAAGGGATGGGGGGAAGGCGTGCTTGACGCCCATCCTCCCGCGGCGCGGGAGTTGTGCTTAGCCCAGCACGGCCTCGGAGGTCGCGATGGCGTCGGGGAGCTTGGCCTTGATCGCGGCCAGGTCTTCCTCGGTGAGGTTGAGCACATCGAGGATCTCCGAGGGGATTGTCATGTCGCCGATGTCGGCGGTGTAGCCTCCCTTGAGCTCCGCGGCGAGGCGGTCGGCGACGAACACCATGCACGGCAGCGTGCGCTGGTCGGCGGGGAGGGCCATGGGGTTGTGGTGGTGCCCGATGACGTTGGTAAAGCTCTTGGGGAACTTCCACTTCTCGCTCAGCGCTGCGCCAAAGTCCTGGTGCGAGGCGCCGTAGATGGCCTCCTCGAACGTGACCGACGAAGTGCCGGCGGGCGCCTTGGAGGTCTTGTCGAGCACCTCGGAGAGTTTGTTGCGGTCCCACTGCATCTCGACCATGAGGCCGACGTCGTGGAGCAGACCAGAGAGAAACGCTTCGTCAACCAGGCCCATGCGCATCGACTCGGCGATGAGCTTGGTGGCGGTGCCGACCGCCAGCGAGTGCGTCCAGAGATCCTTGGCGCTGAAGGTGGGCGTGAGCTGCCCGCCCTTGAACATCTTGCTCAGCGAGGCGGCGATGGCGATGTTCTTGACGGCGTTGAGCCCCAGCA
The DNA here is from genome assembly GCA_030680655.1 of Phycisphaerales bacterium. Lineage (GTDB taxonomy): Bacteria > Planctomycetota > Phycisphaerae > Phycisphaerales > UBA1924 > JAJTGZ01. The sequence goes on along the minus strand of JAUXUZ010000108.1, from coordinate 35 downwards.
GCACGATGGCGCGGTTGATGCTGCCGATCTGCCCG
>JAUXUZ010000095.1 GCA_030680655.1 Phycisphaerales bacterium | reverse complement strand
GACGCACCCGCCGCGGCGGACGTACGGGACGGCGCTGGCGCGGGGCCAGCCGGGCACGCCCGGCGAGCTTGACAGCGCGCGGTTTGGCGTCGGAGCGCGAGCGTTTAGCGAGTGGTTCCTGGATCGCCCGGGGCGCGGTGGGGGGGTGGGGCTGCCGGTGTGGGAGATTCCCGGCGACGACTCGTCGGGCCCGACGGTGATCTTCACGCACGGGTGGGGCGACGGGCGGCTGGGGGGCCTGCTGCGGCTTGAGCCGTTTATCGCGGGTGCTTCGAGGGTGTTGCTGTGGGACCTGCCGGGGCACGGAGATGCGCCGCGCAGCGCCGGCCTGTGCCGGCTGGGGCGCGTGGAGGCGGCCGATCTGCTGGCGCTGATCGAGAAGACCGACGGGCCGGTGGTGCTGTTTGGATGGTCACTCGGCGGCGGGCTGTCGATCGTGAGCGGGCGGCACCCGCGGGTGATCGGTGTAGCGACAGAGGCACCCTACACGCTGCCGCAGGTTCCTGCTTCGCGCGTGTTGGGGGCGCGTGGTCTGCCGGGGCTTGGCATGCTGCGGGCAGCGCTGACGACGATCGGTGGGGTGGCGTGGCAGAGAGCGGGAGGGCCGTTTGATCGTGCTGCGCACGCGCAACGCCTGAGCGTTCCGCTGCTGGTGATCCACGGCGAGAACGACCCGGTCTGCCCGATCGAGTGCGGCCGTGAGATTGCGCGCAGCGCAGGGGGGGCTGGTGAAGTCGTGGCGATCGCGGGGGCGCGTCACAACGACCTGTGGATCAACCCTGCGTTCCGCTCGGAGTGCTCGGCGTCGGTGAAGCGGTGGCTTGACGGTCTGCCGGGGCGGGTGACGCGGGAGCGGGCGGCCGATCCCACGCCGCAACGCCGATCGCAAAGCCTGTGATGAACAGGTGACCGGCGGCGCTGACGAGTGACATCACGATGAGGCCGATGATCATCCACACGCCGAAGGCCAGTGCCGGGCTGCCTACGCCGAGCCTGCCAACCGCGCTGGGAATGACACCGTTTAGGTACAGGGCGAGGATTGCGATGAGCGGCAGCGCCGTCGCGGTGCCCCAGGCCAGTCGCGGGAGCGTTCGTTTGGGGTCGCGGAGGGCGACGTCGGCCGCGGCGGCAAACACAAGGATGGCCGCGATCAGGGCGCGGAGCAGAACGAGCCAGGTGATGCTCTGGTTGTTGATCTGCTGGCCGGTCCCCTTCCACCCCAGCAACGTGCCGGCACCGATCGCGCCGGCGCAGCACAGGAGCGTGATGGCGGGCCCCTCCTTGATCTTCCCGACACCCAGCATCATGAGGAAGACGCCGGCGAGGATCACTACGAGCTCGAAGCTGAAGAAGAACCAGGCCGGGGGGCTCTGGGTGAAGGTCAGCACGACGCCGACCGCTGCAGAGAGCAGCACGACAGCGCCCAGGGCGGCGAGCAACATCGGTATCGGTCGTGGGAGTGTCATGGGGGCTGGCTGGACCTTACGTTCACGGGCGCGCGGGTGTGCGGCCGGTTCTGGCGGGGCCGGAGTGTATCGGCTGGTGCGGCGCCTCCCCCGAGTGAGGTGCGACAGGGGGGCGGTGTGGCCGTTGTGCCAAGGGTGCGCCGCCTTTGCGCGTGCCGCGGGGGCCTCGCGCAGAAATGGCCGCAGTTTGCGGTGCGATTCTCGGACCGGCTCCCTTCAGCCGGGGGGGGCTTGGTGCCGATGTTGTGATCAGAGCTGCCCGCTGGTGGCTCGTGACAAGCCCTTGCGGAATGGATGCTGCTCATGGATGCGATGGAACAGGTAGCGACCGCGAAGGCGATGTACCGGCGGATGCTGGCGCAGTGGGCACAGGATGTGCTGATCCTGCGAGCGAAGGGGCTTGACCGCCCGACGTGGCCGCGCAGCAGCCCCCTGAAGGGCCTCGGTCTGGTGATGCCCCCGTGCGGTGGGTCCGGCAAGCGCCGGGCGCACGGTAAGGCGGCGTAAGCGGCCCGAAACAGCGAAGGAGCGATCGATGCCCATTACCTCTTCTGTCGGCGCGTTCAGCGGCATCAACAGCGGCCAGATCATCGACCAGTTGATCGCGCTGGAGTCGCGCCCCAAGACCACGGCGCAGGTGCGGATCGCCGGGTACCAGAAGGTGCAGGCGGCGTTCCTTGACGTCTCGGGCAAGACCAACGCGTTGCGCACGCTGGCGCAGAGCTTTCGGCTCAACACGATCTTCCGTTCGGCCCGGGCGAACAGCGCCACCGAGACGGTGGTCACGGCTTCGGCATCCAACGGTGCGCCCCCGGGTCAGTACAGCGTGACGGTTGCGCGGCTCGCCAGTGCGCAGCAGACGCTCTCGCGCGGGTTTGCCGACAACAACGTGACGGGCCTGGGGCTCTCGCAGGTTGTGGTGGAGGATGCGCGCGGGCGCATGGACACCGACACGCCGCTCAACGCGCTCAACGGCGGCCAGGGCGTGCAGCGCGGGCGGATCATCGTCACCGACTCTGCGGGCACGCGCACGACGGTTGACCTGACGCGCGCCAGCACGCTCAACGACGCCATGACGGCGATCAACGACGCGGGCGCAGGCAAGTTCCGCATCGCCGTCAGCAGCGACGGCAACGGGCTGACGCTGACCGACACCGCGGGCGGTGTGGGGTCGATCGCCGTGGCCAGTGAGGGGTCGGTCACCACGGCGGCGGACCTGGGTCTCAACTCGTCGGGCGCCGGCTCGATCTTTGGCTCGCGCATCAACCGGCTGGGCGCGAGCACAAGGCTCTCGGCGCTCAACGACGGGCTGGGCGTGGGGATCTCCAACACGGTCGGCTTCGGGCGGTATGACTTTACGATCACCGACCGTGCCGGTGCAGCGCACCAGATCAACCTCGGCGACGTGTACGACGTGGGGAACAACCGCACGGGCGTCGCGGCGACGACGCTTGGCGACGTGGTCAACCGCATCAACGCGCAGGGCGGCGGCGCGATCACGGCCGAGATCGTTCCCGACGGGCAGGCCAACGGGGGCTCGGCGATCCGGTTGATCGACACGACGGGCCAGACGGGCCAGCCCATCACGGTGACGGAGAACGGGTCGGGCACATCAGCTGCGGACCTTGGCATCCTCGGCTCGGTCAACAACGTCACGATGGTGGGGACGGTTCTTCAGAGCAAGCTCAACAGCGTGAGCATGACGCGGCTGCTGGGCGGCACGACGATCGCCCCCGACACGGTGAGGCTGGACCTTCGCGACGGCACCTCCATCAACGCGATCGACGTCAACGCGGCCGACGTGACCGGGTCGGTCACCGACTTTATCGCCCACTTCAACAGCCAGACGGGCGGGCGGGCCACGCTCTCGGTCGATCCGACGGGCACGCGGTTCATCCTCACCGACAACACGACCGGCTCCAACCAGTTTGCGGCGAGCGGGACGGTCGCCGAGGCGCTGGGGCTGGCGCAGGACCCAACCAACGGCGCGGCGATCACCGGGGCGCGGACGCAGCGCCAGTGGATCGGCCGGAGCACGCTGCTGAGCGAGCTGAACGGTCGGCGCGGCATCGGCGAGGGTCGGATCGAGATCATCAGCGCCGCCGGGCCGGCGGTGCAGATCAACATCACCTCGTCGCAGCGCACGGTGGGTGACCTTGTCGATCAGATCAACAGCAACCTGGGCGGCACCAACGACACGCGGGCACGCATCAACGACACAGGCGACGGCATCCTGATCGAGTCGACCAATCCTGCGGCGGCGACGCAGATCAGCATCCGCGACCTCTCGGGCTCGGTCGCCCGGTCGCTGAACCTCAACTCGACCTCGACGGGCACGGGCGCCGCCAACCGCATCGACGGCTCGTACGAGCGGGTGATCACGGTGAACCCGTCTGACAACCTCACGCAGATCTCCGACGCGATCAACGCGGCGAACGTGGGGGTTGCGTCGAGCATTATCAACGACGGCAGCGCCAACCCGTTCCGGCTCAGCCTGACCAGCCGCGCCAGCGGTACCGCCGGCGCGCTGACGATCGACACGGGCAACGTGAACATCGGGCTCAGCACGGTCGCGCAGGCCCGCAACGCGCTGCTGTTTTACGGCAGCGACGACCCGACGCGGGCCCTGGCGATCGAGAGCACCAGCAACTCGGTGACCAACGCTGTTCCGGGCGTGACGCTGAACCTCATCAGCGCGAGCGCAACGCCCACCAACGTCTCGGTCACGGCGGACAACAACGCCATCGTGACGGAGGTGCAGAAGTTCGTGACCGCCTTCAACGCGCTGGTGAGCTCGATCGACTCACGCTCCAAGTACGACTCCGACAGCAACACCCGCGGCGTTCTGCTGGGCGACTCGACCTCGCAGGAACTGCGGCGGATGGTCAAGAGCCTGGTGCAGACCAAGGCCGAGGGTGTCAACAGCCAGTACCAGTACCTCTTTGACGTGGGCCTGCAGCTGGGCAGCGGCGGCACGCTGGAGTTGAAGGAGGACAAGCTGCGGGCGGCGCTGGAACGCGACCCGTCGGGCGTCGCCGATCTGTTCGCGGGGCGCGTGCAGGCCGAGAACGCGTCCACGCGGGACATCGTTGTCGACGGTGTGGTGGTCGGGCAGGTGCGTGAGAACGTCGCCGGCGCGGTGACCACCAGGGGTGTATTTGAGATTCTGGCCGACCAGCTGGAGAACTTCACCCGCAGCACCGACGGCAAGCTCGCCCGCAAGAGCAAGCTGCTCGACGCGCAGATCAAGGCGCAGAACGACCAGATCGCCAAGATCGATGCGCGGCTGCTCAGCCGCCGGGCCCTGCTGCAGAACCAGTTCTCCGCCATGGAGTCGGCGATCGGCAAGCTGCAGAGCCAGGCGGGCTCGCTTTCGCAGATCGCCTACATCGGCTGAGCGGACTGAACCCACGCCCTCAAAGGTCCGATCATCATCGCGATGCCAACGCCCCACCATCAAGCCAACCAGTACCTGGCCACCAAGGTCATGACGGCCAGCCGCGAGGAACTGCGGTTGATGCTCCTCGACGGTGCGGTGCGGTTCGCGACACAGGGGCGTGACGGTCTGGCGGTGAAGAACTTCGAACAGGCGTTCAACGGGTTCACACGTACGCGGGCGATCATTGTTGAGCTCATCACGACTATGAAGCCCGACCCGTCGCCGGAGGCCGACAACACGGTTGTCGAGCAGCTGCGGGCGCTCTACACGTACATGATCTCGCGTCTGGTGACGGCGAGCCACAGCAAGGACATCGCCGCCGCCGACGAGGTCATCGGCCTGCTCGGTTACGAGCGCGAGACGTGGGCGATGCTGATCTCGACGGTCTCCGCCGAGCAGGTGCGCACGCTCTCTGACGCAACGACAACAAACGTAGACGCGACCGAGCGTGCAACGGTCGGCTTCAGTGCGCGGGCATGAGCGCGAGCCCGGCCCTCCCGGAAGCGATCTGCGCCACGAGGTTGTCCAGCACGTTGTCGTAGCGGACGTTGCTGTCGAGCTGACGCTCGGCCACCGAGACCGCGTCCAGCGCCGCCGCCATCGCCGCGGCCCTTGAGCTCTGCGACGGGCCACCCCGCGCTGCGCCGATCATCTGACGGCGGAGCCGCTCGGCCACGAACGCGAGCATCCGCCGGCACCACTGGCGGTTGGCGGTCTCTTTGCTCGCCTTCTCGTTCTCTTCCTGCACGGCCTTTGCGCGCTCCTCGACCAGCGCCGCCATCGCCGGCCCGAGCCCGGTGCAGCCGTCGGCCTGGCCGGCGCCCAGGGCGGTCAGCATCTTGTCGAGCTTGGTGTGCCAGGTGAAGAGCCCGGCCTTGTGCGCCGACATGATCTGGCCCGGCGCCCCGCCGGCGTAGGCGAGCAGCCAGTCGCGCTCGGGCCCGTCCAGTTCCAGCCCGCTCGACGACAGCCAGACCTGCAGGGCCGTTGAATCAAGCGGCGAGAAGGCCACGCGCTGGCAGCGGCTGCGGACGGTCGCCAGCAGGCGGTGCTCGTCGGTCGTCACGAGGATGATGATCGTTCCCGCCGGGGGCTCTTCGAGGAGCTTCAGCACGGCGTTCTGCGAAAAGTGGTTCAGCAACTCCGCCTCGTCAACGATGAAGACCTTGGCGGCGGGCGAGTCGCTCTCGACCACGCGAGACCGGGCCGCGGGCTCGATGAGGAACTCGTCGGCGACCTCCTTGGCGATCGCGGTCTGCTTGCTCTTGCGGACGGTGTCCTTGCGGCTCTGCTCGGCCATTTCTTTGACGATCACGTGCAGGTCGGGGTGGGCGCCGTTCTTGAGCTGCTCGGTTGTGGCCTGCCGGTTCTCGCCCCTGTCGGCGAGCAACTCGGCCGCGAAGCCGCACGCGGCGGTGAACTTGCCCACGCCCGGCGGACCGGTGAAGATCCAGGCGTGGTGGACGCGCTGGCCGCTGAGGGCGCTGCGTAGAACGTCAACGGCTCGCTTCTGCCCGATGACCACGTCGAGCGAGACGGGGCGCTGGGGCACCGGGCGGGGTGCCGTCTCGGCACGACCTGCCACCGCCGCTCGCTTTGCTGAGACCTTCTTCGCCATGGTGCAACGCTAGCCAGAGCCGGGCACGCCGGCGTCAGCGGACGGGTTACTCGGCGTGGACAACGCCGATCTTCAGGCGACCGATCAGCGGCGCCGTCGTGACGAGGAAGTTCTGCATCTCACCCTCCCCGAGCCCGCTCACCGAGAGAAGGATGTGGGCCGCGTCGTACGCCACACCCTGCGGCAGCGTTGCGTCAACGTTTACCCAGGCCCAGGTGCCGCCCTGCTGCTCGACCAGCGCCTGCGTCCACATGTGGTAGCCGAAGATCCCCTTCTGGTTGCCGAACTGCTCAACGTAGACGAGCCCCGAAGCGCAGCGCGAGGCGATGCCGTTGGCCCGGAGCATGGCCGCCAGCAGCACGGCGTGCTCGGTGCAGTCGCCCGTCCGCGTCCGCGCGACCTCCGAGGCGGTCGCGAAGCCGACGGACATGTCCTTGGTTCTGATGAACGAGTGGACGAAGCCGCGGAGCTTCTCTGTGGCTTCAGCGCTCTTGAGCCCGTCGACGCTGGCCTTCTTTACGAGCGCGACGATCTCGGGGTCGTCTGACTTCAGCGTTGACGATGCTTCCAGGTGCTTCGCCCGCACGCCCGCGAGGTCGGCCGGCGCGACCGGCTCGGTCCCCGTCGCGTCCTGCTGCACGGTGCCGGACGTTGGCGACTCGCGCGTGAAGCGCTGCCCGGCGACGGTGGGGAGGTCGGGCATGTCCTCATTCTCAACGCTCACGCGGTAGGTTGCCTTTGAGAGGTGGCGTGGGTTGGTGAGAGGCCTGTCGGGCTTCACCGTTGTGCTCTCAAGCAGCTCGGGAGCGTCGAGCTTGCTCATCGCCAGGTCCTTGTCGGCCGCGAGCTGCTCAAGGACGATCCCTCCCAGGTTCGTTACCGATTTGAGCACATCGCCTGAGGGGGCGACGTACTCGCTCTGCTTCACGCCCGGATACTTGTCAACGGTGCTCTCCCACTTGACAGCGGGCACGGTCTTGCCGAAGACCTCGACGGTGCCGTCGCTCTCGACGACCCTGCGGGTGACGGTGATGAGCCCCTCGCCGACGGTCGGGTCGATGGTCTTGAGCGTGATCTCTTTGGCACCTTTGGCCAGCTCGCTCTTGACGTAGCGTTCGCCGGCGGCGGGGGTGAGCCAGGCGCCCTCGGGCACGGGGCTGGTCTTGGTGGTGGTCTGGTTGCCGACGGTGGTCGTCGTCACCATGGCTTCATCGGAGAAGGTGGTCACAGACTTTGTGGCCATCGCGCCGAGCACCTGGTTGCTCGACATCGAGACGGGCTTGCCGCCGGTGGTCTCGACGAACTCCGTCTGCATCTGCACCTTGATCGCGATTGCGCCGCGCTTGATCTCAAGGTGCATGTCGCTCGATGACGTCACACGGTCACCCGCTGTTGTCTCGACGGACTTGAGGTACCCCGCGCGCTGACCCTGCATCGTCAGCACGTACCAGCGTTCGGACGTTGCAGATGTGGGCGCGGCCTTCGCGCCGGAGGCGGGCGAGGCAGGTGGCTGCGCGACTGCAAAGGGGCACAGGAGCAGGCCGCATGTAAGCACAAGGGTCGAGAGTCGCTTCATGGGGTCATTCTACTCGGATCGTGTTCGGTTATTCCGCGCAATTCGCGCCGTTGCTGCGCTCGTTTCTTGCGCTGGCGGTTGCGCACCCCCTCCAAATCGCGAAGATGTGCGCTGTGCCCCGAAATCAGAGCCATGGATCCGTCGGCGTGGAATCGCTGACGCGTTAACAAAGCCCGGCATGAGAGGCGTGGAACGCCGCAAGCCAAGACCACCCGCCCGCAACAAACCTCGGGCAACAGTGGAGCGTTCCAGTGCACAGCCAGCAGACCATCGAGCGTTTTTTCGACACCCTCACCACGGGCAACCGGCCCCGCGCCCGCGCGATCATCGAGGAGATGACCGCCGCCGGATGGACCGCGCAGCGCCTCGTCGCCGATCTCTTCTGGCCGACCTACGAGCTCATCGACCGCCTCCACCGCGAGGACCAGCTCGCCACCCTCGCCCACCACACCGCCACCCGCCTGCTCCGCGTGCTGGTTGACCAGAACTCAGCACGCCTTGAGCGCTCGCCGCAGATCGGACGCAAGATCATGGCCTTCTGCGGCCCGGCCGAGGGGGATGAGATGGGCGCCCAGATGGCCGTTGACATGCTGGAATCGCAGGGCTTTGAGGTCACGTTTGCCGGCGGCGGCATCGCGGCCGATGAGATCCTCAACCAGGTGAACAACCACAAGCCTGATGTGGTGATGATGTTCGCCAGCGGTCCCTCCGACCTGCCGGGCATCCGCACGCTCATCGACACGATCCGCGAAGTCGGGGCTTGCCCCGATGTGCAGTTTGCGGTTGGTGCTGGCATCTTCAACCGTGCCGAGGGGCTCGCTGAGGAGATCGGTGCCGACCTGTGGGCCAGCACCCCGCTTGAGATGGTCGAGGTGCTTGTCGCCGAGCCCGAGCGTCGCGCAACGTCCGACCAGCGCACTGT
>JAUXUZ010000094.1 GCA_030680655.1 Phycisphaerales bacterium | reverse complement strand
ATTCCTTCAAACCGAAGGAAGGGGCTGCGCCGGACGAAGAGCCGTTTATCCCGGAAGACCTGCGAGTGCGTAAGCAGATCGGCACCATGGTTTACGCCACTAAGGACGCGGTGCCTTCGGAGGATGAACAGGGATGGCTTGTGTGCGCCGTCGGGGCGGTGCCGGGCAAGCTTGCGGTAATCACCGTCGCATTCGTTGACCGAGCAGACGAGGACTGGGCGCGGCGCGTTTCGGAGACGATCCGGCCCCCGGGCGGCATCGGCGGGTGACGACAGCTCAGGCGACAGCGGTTACCCTCCGCCCATGCCCCCAGCCGCGCCCACACCCCCAGCCCCCCTCACCCCCGAGCGCCTCCGCTACCTCACCGCCCTCTCCGCCTCCTACCCCAACCGGTTCGACGCCCTGCGCGAAACCGCCGGGCTCGCCGCCACGCTCACCCTCAACGCCCCCACCATCCACGTCATCTCCGACGTCCACGGTGAGGACGTCAAGCTGCGCCACGTCATCCACAACGCCTCCGGTGCGCTCCGCCCGCTGGTTGAGTCGGTCCTCAAAGACCGCCTCACCCCTACCGAGCGCGAGCGCTTCCTCGCCACGCTCTACTACCCGCGCGAGGCCCTGCAGCGCCTCACGCCCCAGGTCGTTGCCTCGGGCCCCGAGGCCCGCACCCGCTGGGTCTTCGACACCCTCTCGCTCCAGTGCGAGATCATCCGCGCCCTGCGCCGCAACTACCGGCGCAACCACGTCACCGCCCTGGTCGAGCCCGAGTTCCGCGAGCTGCTGGTCGAGATGCTCTCCGCCGCGCGCCCCGACTACTGCCGCGCCATGCTCGCCGCCTTCGCCGGCCGCGGGCACAACCGAGACTTCGGCGCCATCCGCGCCGCCAGCCGGCTCATCCGCTCCCTCGCCTGCGCCGAGCTGATCGTCGCCGGTGACATGGGCGACCGCGGCCCGCGCATCGACAAGGTGATCGACACCCTCATGGCCCAGCCCAACTGCTCGGTGCTCTGGGGCAACCACGACGCCATCTGGATGGGCGCTGCCCTCGGGCACGACGCCTGCATCCTCACCGTGCTCCGCTTCTCCGCCCGCTACCGCCGCGCGGCCCAGCTCGAAGAGGGGTACGGCATCCTCACCACGCCCCTGGAGAAGCTCATCCGCGCCTGCTACGGCGACGACCCCGCCGAGCAGTGGAAGACCAAGGGCGACGGCCAGCGCGACGCCCTCACCGTCGCCCGCATGCAGAAGGCGATCGCGATCATGCAGTTCAAGGCCGAGGGGCGGCTCTTCGCCGCGCGCCCGGGGTGGAACCTCGACCACCGCCGCCTGCTCCACCGCATCGACCTCAAGGCCGGCACCGTCACCATCGACGGCACCGCCCACCCGCTCGTTGACCGGCACCTGCCGACGATCGACCCCGCCGACCCCTACGCCTACAGCAAGGATGAAGCCGAGTGCATGGACCGCATCCGGCGCTCGTTCATCGCCAGCAAGAAGCTCCGCGAGCAGATGCACTGGCTGGTGCGCAAGGGTGGCATGTGGACGAGGCGCGACGATGTGCTCATCTACCACGCCTGCGTCCCCGTTGACGCTGCGGGCGAGCCGCAGGGGATCGACGTTGAGGGCCGCACCGTCGCCGGGCGCGAGCTGATGGATGCGCTCCAGTCGGTCACGCGCCGGGCCTTCCGCAAGGGAGCCATCTCCACGGCCAACCCCAACCCCGACGCCGACTGGCTCTACTACCTCTGGGGCGGACCCGGCTCGCCGCTCTTTGGCAAGGACAAGCTCTCCACCTTCGAGACGCACTTCATCGCCGACAAAGCGACCCACAAAGAGCACAAGAACCCCTACTTCGAGCTGATGCACGACGCCGCCTTCGTC
>JAUXUZ010000091.1 GCA_030680655.1 Phycisphaerales bacterium | reverse complement strand
ACTCCGCGACTGGTTCTGTGGCTTTGCCTGCTGCACCGGGGCCGCCGCCGCCTTCTTCGCCGCCTCGGCCGCGGCCTTCTTCTTCTCTTCGGCGGCCTTGCGCTGAGCCTCCGCCTGCTCCTTCCGCCCCTTCTCAGCGTTCTCCGACTCGCGCCGCTCCTTCTCGCGCGCAAGGCTCTTCTCGCGCCACTCGCTCCACGACCCCACAAAGATCTCCGACCCGCCGTGCCCGTCGAGGATCAGCAGGTGGTCGCACGTCGAGTCGATCAGCGCTCGGTCGTGGCTGATCAGGATCAGCACCCCCTCGTACCCGTCGTCGCCCGTCTCCTCATCCGGCCCCGCGAGCGCCTCTTCAAGCCGCTCGGCCGAGGAGATGTCCAGGTGGTTCGTCGGCTCGTCAAGCACCAGCAAGTTCTTCGCGCTCGCCAGCAACCCCGCCAGCACCGCGCGCGAACGCTCGCCGCCAGACAGACTCCCCAGCTCACGGTCCTGCTCAGCGCCGCTGAACAGGAACGCCCCCGCCAGGTTCCGCGCCTGCTGCTCACTCAGCAGCAGCCCCGGGCACTCTTTCAGGATCACATCCTGCAGGTACCGCACCACCGTCTTGTCCATCGCCAGGTGCTCGTGCGTCTGCGCGTAGTGCCCGATCACCACGTTGCTCCCCAGGCGCACCGTCCCCGAATCCGCAGGCTGCTCACCCAGAATGACCCGCACCAGCGTGCTCTTACCCGCCCCGTTGGGCCCGACGATCCCCCACCGCTCGCCGCGCCCGATGATCAGATCGAGATCGTGGAAGAGCTGTTTCCGCGAGCCGTCGTCGCCGTCATACCCCTTGCTCACCTCGCGCGCGGTCACGACGAGGTCACCGGTGCGCGGCGCCTTGGGCAGCTCCAGGCGGAAACCGGCCAGCTCCATCGGGCGTTCCAGCGTGCTCTCGTCCTTGGCGCGGGTGAGCTTCGACAGCCGTCCCTGCGCCTGCTTGGCCCGCTGGCCCGCGCGGTACCGCCTGATGTACGCCTCTTCCTTCTTGAACTTCGTCTGCTCGTTGTCGAACGCGCGCGACTGGCTGAGCCGGCGTTGCGCCCGGATCTCCACGAACGCCTCGTAGTTGCCCGGGTAGTCGATCAGCCGCGCCTGCTCAACCTCGATGATCCGGTGCACCACGTTGTCCAGCAGGTACCGGTCGTGACTGATGACCAGCACCGCGCCGCGAAACTCGTTGACAAGAAAGTTCTCAAGCCACAACCGCCCATCGATATCCAAGTGGTTCGTCGGCTCGTCAAGCAGCAGCACATCCGGCTGCTGCAGCAGCATCTTCGCCAGCGAGAGCCGCCCCTTCTGCCCGCCGCTGAGCCCCTCAACCGGCGTGCCGAACTGCCCATCGCTGAACCCCAGTCCGTGCAGCACCGCGTCGATCTTGTGGTCCACCGCGTGCCCGCCCGCGTTCTCGATCTGCCCCTCCAGCTTCCCCTGCCGTTCCATCAGCCGCTCGAGCGCATCACCCTCCGCGTGCGCCATCTGATCAAAGACTTTGTTCAACTCCACGTGCAATCGGTGCAGCTCCGCGAACGCGCTCTCCGCCTCGCCCCGCAGCGTCTCGCCCGGAGTCAGTACCGGGTCCTGCGTCAGGTACGACACCCGCGCGCCCTTGGCAACCTGCACGTTCCCCGTGTCGGGCTGCATCACACCAGCCAGCACCTTCATCATCGTGCTCTTGCCGCCGCCGTTGCGACCAACCACCCCGATCCGCTCCCCCGGCTCGATCGACAGGCTGATCCCATCGAGAATCACTTTCAGTCCATAGGCCACGTGCAGGTTGGTCGCGGTCAGAAGAGGCATCGAATCTCCAGCGGGGCGAGGGGAACGGAGGAAGGGGGGGAGTTTAGAGCGCAAAAGCGGCCAAGCCGAAAAGCCGCGATTCGATCAGTGCCGGGTGCCACCGACTCCTCCGCCCCGGGAGGAGTCGGTGCCCACGCCAAACCAAAGGCAGCAACCCACACCCCACCGCGATCCCCAAGCGCCCTCCACACCCCAATCGCCCGTGTAACCAGCAAAGGACTCACCCAGACCGCACAAACCGCCGACCGCCCAGCCAATCCTGATCACTTTTGCGCCCGCGGCTCATCCCGCACCGTGCGCCGTCCGATCTCCTCCGGCGGTAAACCCGAGCAGAGAGGTCACGGATGAGCACTTCGCAGCGTACGTTTAACCAGGTCAAGTCAATCCTCGGCAAACTCGATCAACGGATCGATTCACTCCGGGCAGCACGCAGTACCCCTGCGCCCGCGGCGCTCGTCGGCGGCGACCGCCTCATCGGCCAGGCCGTTGCCCCCTCGCCGATCCCAGCGGCCGCGTTCTCGCCGCCGCCGCGCAGCCCGTTCGGGCGCGCCACGCCCATCCGCCCCACCAACGGCTGACCGCTCGACACGCAAGAAAAAAGCCACCCACCAGCCCCGCGCACGCCGCGGGGCTTGTTCATTGGCCAGAGAATCAGAGGCCAGAGACTTGGAAGCGGAGCCTTGGACCCCACACCGCTGCGCGGGTACACTTGGCCGCTCCGAACACGAGCGCCAGACCCGCAGGGGTCCTGTACCACAGGGGTATAGTGTAACGGTAGCACAACTGACTCTGACTCAGTTAGTCTAGGTTCAAATCCTAGTACCCCTGCTTCAAACGACCCGGCCCACCAGCCGGGTCGTTCTCGTTGTGCGGCCTCCACGATCACCCATCCGCGTTGCGCTCGCGCACCGAAGCCCGCCGATCGGCTACACTCGCTAAACGCCCCGAACCGTTGGTGGAACCAACCCCGCGCATGAACCTCCTCGACATCCTCCAGCCAAACTGCATCAAAGCCCCGATGGTCGCGACCGATAAGCGTGCCGCCATCCACGAGCTCGTCGACGTGCTCGCCGAAGCCGGCAAGGTCGCCGACCCGGCCGCGCTCAAAGAAGCCGTCTGGACGCGCGAGCAGACCCGCACCACCGGCATCGGCCACGGCCTCGCCATCCCCCACGGCAAGTGCGCCGGCATGGCCGCCGGCACCGGCCTGGCCATGGCGCTGGGCAAGCCGTCCACGCCCATCGAGTTCGGCGCCATCGACGGCAAGCCCGTCCGCATCATCATCATGCTCGCCAGCGCACCCGACCGCAACAGCGACCACATCCAGGCCCTCGCGCGCGTCAGCCGCCTCATGATCATGCCCGACTTCCGCGAGCGCATCTACGCCGCCGCCACGCCCGAAGAGATCTTCGCCCTCATCAAAGACCAGGAAGGGCGCTGAGCCGTGGGCGTGCCGAAGGGCTCCCCCGCCTCGGGTGCCACCGACTCCGCGGCTTTGAGCGCAGTCGGTGCCGAGCACCCCGCAGGCCAAACATCCGCGCAAGACCCCGCCGCGAAAACCGACTTCTTCCTCCGCGAGTCCATCGACCGCCTCGCCCTCCCGTCAAACCTCCACGACGCCGTCATCTACTCACTCCTCGGCCCCGGCAAACGCCTCCGCCCGCTGCTCGCGTGGCGCTCATGCCAGGCCGCCGGCGGTGCCGGCCCAGAGTCTCTCCCCGCCGCCGCCGCCGTTGAACTCGTCCACGCCTTCAGCCTCGTCCACGACGACCTCCCCGCGATGGACGACGACGACCTTCGCCGCGGCCGCCCGACGCTGCACAAACACACCAGCGAAGCCATGGCCATCCTCGCCGGCGACGGGATGCTCACCTTCGCTTTCGGCATCCTCACCGGCCGCGTGCCCAACGAGCGCCTTGCGGCCCGCCTGTGCGCCGAACTCGCCCGCGGCGCCACCGGCATGATCGTCGGCCAGGTATACGACACACTCGGCGCAGCCGACGACCCACTCCCGCCCGACCAGCAACTCGCCCGCATCCATGCCAACAAAACCGGCGCGCTCATCAAGGCCTCCTGCCGCATGGGCGCTCTGTGCGCCCACGCCTCCGACCGCACGCTCGCGCTGATCGACGCATACGCCGACGCCGTCGGCCTCATGTTCCAAGTCGTTGACGACATCCTCGACGTCACCCAGCACGAGGGCCACGTCGGCAAGCGCACTGGCAAGGACGCCAAGGCGGGCAAGCTCACCTACCCAGGCGCTTTGGGCCTCGACGCCGCCCGCGCCCACGTCACGCGCCTCGAAGCCGAAGCCCTCAAAGCCGCCGCCCGGCTCGGCAACCCCGGCGAACCGCTGGCCCAACTCGCCCGCGAGATGGCCACGCGCACCCGGTGACCCCGACTCCCCCCGTCCGCCGAATGCTCAAGGCCAAAAACCGGTAGGCTCCTGACACGAAACGCCCCCCGAGCGCAAGCAAGCCGAGCGCGATGACACCGCCTCCTTCCGATCGGACCCCACGTTTGACAACCGCCACACCGTCAACCTGCCCCGACCTCGGCTCACTCCCCTACGCCGCCACGCCAGACAGCGACAACCGGCGGATCCGCCTCTACGACGTCCTCCCGATCCTCTCGATCCACCTCGTCGGCATCGCCGCGGTCTTCACCGGCTTCAGCTGGACGGCCGTCGCCGTCGCCGCCGCGCTCTTCTGGGCCCGGATGCTCATCATCACCGCCTTCTACCACCGCTACTTCTCACACCGCACGTTCCGAACCCACCGCGTCACACAGTTCCTCGCCGCCGCTCTCGGCACCACCTGCGCCCAGCGAGGACCCGTCTGGTGGGCCGCTCACCACCGCGTGCACCACCAGCACGCCGACGACCATCCCGACCCGCACTCACCCGGCCTCAAGGGCCTCCTCTTCTCACACGTCGGATGGTTCCTCACCCAGCGCGGCCAGCAGATCGACTGGAGCCGCGTGCCCGACTGGCGCAAGTACCCCGAGCTCGTCTTCATCGAGCGGTGGCACATGGCCGGCGCGTTCGTCCTCGCCGGCGCGCTCTTCGCGCTCGGCTTCACGCTCCAGCACACCGCCCCGTCGCTGAACACCAGCGGCCCACAACTGGTGACCTGGGGCTTCGGCATCTCGACGTCGCTCCTCTACCACGCGACGTTCACGATCAACTCACTCGCCCACACGATCGGCTCACAGCGGTTCAACACCGGCGACGACAGCCGCAACAACTGGTTCCTCGCGATCATCACCCTTGGCGAGGGGTGGCACAACAACCACCACTTCTACCCCGGCACCGCCCGCCAGGGCTTCTACTGGTACGAGTTCGACCCGGCCTACTGGGCCCTCCGCACGCTCGCGCTCTTGGGCGTCGTCTGGGACCTCCGCCCAGTCCCCGCGTCGGTCTACCGCGCCGCGCAGGTCCACTCACTGCAGCGCACCCTCCGCGCCCCGTTCGCGAAGGCGACCACGTGAAGGTCGCCGTCGTCGGCGCCGGCATCAGCGGTCTCACCGCGGCCCTGCTGCTGGCAGACGCACACGAGGTCACGCTCTTTGAGTCCGAGCCGCGCCTCGGCGGCCACGCCAACACCGCCACCGTCACCGTCGACGGCCGCTCGATCCACGTCGACACCGGCTTCATCGTCTACAACGAGCGCAACTACCCCGGCCTCAGCCGCCTCTTCCAACGCCTCAAAGTCACCACAACACCGACGCAGATGTCCTTCAGCGTCCACGACACCGCGACCCGCTTCGAGTTCGGCGGCGCATCCATCGCCGGCCTGGTCGGCTCACCCGCGAACCTCCTCTCGCCCCGCTGGTGGAGCGTGGTCAACGGTGTCCGCACGCTCGCCACCACCGGCAGGCGGGCGATCAAATCGCTCCCCTCCAACGCCACCGTCGCCGACCTACGCGACTCCGGCGCACTCTCCGACGGCCTCTTCAACGACTACCTCCTCCCCATGGCCGCCGCGATCTGGTCCGCACCCCGCGAGCAGATGCTCCAGTTCCCCGCTCGCTTCCTGCTCCGCTTCTTCGACAACCACGGCATGCTCGACCTCCGCCAGCGCCCCCAGTGGCGCACCGTCGTCGGCGGCTCACGCAACTACGTCCAGGCCCTCCGCGACGCTCTTCGCGCCACGGTCCGCACCGGCTCGCCCGTCCGCACCATCAGCCGCAGCGACACCGCTGTCTCCCTCACCCTCGCAGACGGCACGCCGCACTCCTTCGATCACGCCGTCCTCGCCCTCCACGCCGACGACGCCCTGAGCCTGCTGGCCGATCCATCACCCGCCGAGCGCGACACACTCGCCGCCATGCCCTTCCAGGCCAACGACGCAACGCTCCACACAGACCGCTCCGTTCTGCCCCGCAGGCGCCGCTGCTGGGCCGCGTGGAACTACCGCACAAACTCCATGCTCCGCGAGACGGACCAGGTCGCTCCCGTCTCCGTCACCTACAACCTCTCCATCCTCCAGCACATCAACACCGCCTCGCCCATCTGCGTCACCCTCAACGCCCACAACGCCATCGACCCCGCCAAAGTCCTCGCACGCTACACCTACCACCATCCCCTCTACACTACCGCCGGAGAAGCCGCCCGCGCACGCTGGAGCGAGATCAGCGGCCCGCGCCGCACACACTTCTGCGGTGCCTACTGGTTCAACGGCTTCCACGAAGACGGCGTCCAGAGCGCCCTGCGCGTCGCAAGAGCCTTGGGAGGTTCACCGCTATGACCCTCCACAGCGCGATCTACACCGGCACCGTCCGCCACCGCAGACGCCACCCTGCGCACGCCTTCACCTTCCCGCTCTACATGGCCTACCTCGACCTCGCCGAACTCGACGAGGTCTTCACCATGTCGCGCTGGTGGGGACGCTCACCCTTGTCCCCCGCACGCTTCTGCCGCGACGACTACCTGCACCACGGCTCCCTCGGCCTGGCCGATTCCGTCCGCGCGATGGTCGCAGACCACACCGGCCGCATGCCCGACGGACCCGTGCGCATGCTCACCCACCTCCGCAACTTCGGCTACACCTTCAACCCCGTCACCTTTTACTACTGCTTCACCCCCGGCGGCGACCTCGACGCGATCGTCTCGCAGATCACAAACACCCCCTGGAAGGAACGCCACAGCTACATCCTCGACGCCCGCGCCGCCAAGACCACACGACGCGCCCATACCTGGACCTTCGACAAGGCCTTCCACGTCTCACCCTTCATGCCGATGGCCCTCGGCTACGACTGGTCGTTCACCACCCCGGGAGGCGAGCCCCAGAGCACCCTCCTGGTACACATGAACCTGCACCCGCTCCCACCCGGCCCGCAGACAGACAGCACACCCGCACCGGACGAGCCAATCGCCGGCGCACGCGCTGCTCGCCCCGTCAAGCCCTTCGACGCCACCCTCCAGCTCACGCGCTCACCCCTCACGCCCGCCTCAATGCGCGCGGCCATCCTCCGCTACCCGTTCATCACCGCACGCGTCATCACCTCTATCCACCTTCACGCACTCCGCCTCTGGCTCAAGAAAGCCACCGTCTACCCCCACCCCTCCACGCTCATCAACAAGGCGAACGCATGACCACACTCACCTCCGCCCGCGGCCCAGCCCTCGCCGCCGAAGCCGGACGCGGCCTCCCGCTCGTCGCCGCACCGCTCCGCGCCGCCGGCCGCAAGCTCCTCAGCGCCGCGATCGACCGCATCACCATCGGCGGCCTCACCGTCGTTGACGGCGAGAGCACCTGCCGCTCCCCGCACGCAACCGGCCAGCACGCCACCGTCTACATCCACAATCCGTCGTTCTACGCCGCCGCCGCCTTCGGCGGCTCGATCGGCATCGCCGAGTCGTACATGGACGGGCACTGGACCACCGACGACCTCCCCGGCCTCATCGAGACCATCACCGTCAACTCCACGGCCATGGACGTGATCGAGAGCCCACTCTCGCGCCTGCTCGCCCCCGCCGCC
>JAUXUZ010000089.1 GCA_030680655.1 Phycisphaerales bacterium | reverse complement strand
TTGGATCTTGTTCAGGGCGAGGTTGAGGGCCTTCTCCCGCGCCGGGGTGAGGTGGACGACCACGACCTCGGCCGAGGTGTGACCCAGCTCGACCATCACCGCCAGGCGTTGGTGGCCGCCCACCACGTGGCCCGTGCGTTGGTTCCACACGATTGGCTCAACAACGCCGAACGATTCCATGCTCGCCTTGAGGCGTTCAAAGACCTCGTCGCCGGGCTTGAGCTCGATGCGCGGGTTGTACGGGGCGGGCTTGAGCTTGGCGATCTTGACACTGCGGATGTTCATGAGAGACTCCTTGTTGACACATATTGCGCGTTCGCACGCGCAGCACGGCCACCAAGGGTTCTATTCAAAGGTCAAAAATCCGTCAAGTAGAATGTTCGCGCGTGCGCCGGCCGCTGCACGAGCCGCGCGGAGAGCGGGAGGATTCCTGAGCCACCTTGAGGGCTGCGGGGTCACCAGTACGGCACGAGCTTGACGACGCTCCAGTTCTTGCCGCTTCCGCGCACGATCAGGCCGCCGTAAAGACGGTCGCTGGTGCTGCCCGTCAGCGGGTTCATGCCGCGTGGGTACGTGTGCACCTTGATGCGGTACTCGCCCTTGGCCGTGTTGTACCGCATCTCGGGTTCGCCCGACCCCCAGCGCGTGATGAACCATCCCACACCGTCGGACCCGGGCGGGATCGCGTCCTTGGCGAACGCGAGCGCCTCCTCCCATTCCGGCCCGCGCTCGGCCTCAACCTTGGCGGCGGCGACCGCCGCTTTCTCGTTGTCGCGCTGGTGCTCCTGCCACCACGCCCAACCACCGACCGCCAAGACGGTGGAGAAGAAGACCGTGAGCACGACGAACACGACCATCGCGGTCACATCCTCGCTGGTGTACCCGCAGAACTTCTTGCGGGTGGTAAGCGGCGCCCCCTCGCAAGTGATCGACTCGACGACTAGGCCGTCGGACTGGGCCCGCTCGCGGGCCACGGCCTCGGAGGGGGCCACCAGCCGAAGTCGTCGCGGGAGGCCCCCGTCAACGGTCCGGCCCTCGACCCCGTAGACCAGGTTCTTCCCCGCAGATGCCGATGAGCGGTCTTGGCGCATGCGCAATGGTACCCGAACATTGCGCATGCGCCATGGGAAGGGGGTCCGCGTACGCCCACCCTTTGGCTTGCAGCCCGACGACTTCCTCATCGAGTTTGGCAGGCGCATCCGCGAGGCGCGTACCGCGCGTGGGCTCACACAGGAAGAACTCGCCCGCAAGCTCAAGATCGACCCCGCCCAGATCAGCCTGATCGAGGGGGCACAGCGCGAGCCGCGCCTACGCACCGTGTTCCGCATCGCCGTCGCGCTGTCGATCGAGCCCCGCGACCTCATGCCGGTGGTTCGCCGCTAGGCCAGGAGCGGAACGTCTCTGTTCCCCGTCCCCTCTTTCTCCGCGGGTCGATGCCCGTCGCGACCGCGGGTTTCGGGCGGTAAGTCTGTCACTTCCCAAGGCAGCTCACGCCCTGCGCTCCGCACGCGGACGGCGCCGGCGGGGCCGACACAGCCACCCGTGCTTGGCGTACGGCCGCCGCGGGCGCGATGCTGGGCATCCCTTGGCGAGAAGCACCGTTCCCATGGTGGCTGGACGTTGCGCCAACCACGCGGGAACTTGCCCGGTCGCCCATATGGGCGGATGTTGCCCACAGGGTGCCCACATTCCGCAACATAGACCAGAATCC
>JAUXUZ010000086.1 GCA_030680655.1 Phycisphaerales bacterium | reverse complement strand
GACGCACGCGCTGGTCGCGAGGATGCCGTCGGTGGTGTTGAGCCTGCAGGTGCAGTCGGCGACGGTCGATCCCGAGCCGACGGAGATGCCGGCGGCGTCGTTGAAGTAGGACGTGCATCGGATGACCGCGCAGCCGGAGCCGGTTGAGATGCCTGTACCGAAGTTGCTGTACGTGGTGCAGTCGCTGATTGCACACCCGCCGGCTGCACTGATCCCCACAAGAGCGTTCCCAAAGACGGAACAACTGGTAACCGCGCACCCCGTTCCCGCCGCAATTCCGTTGGCCGCGTTCGCTGAGACGAGCAGTTCGGAGAGACGAGCGTTGTTCGCGTTCATGGTCGAGAGGTCGACACCGTCGCCGCCCCACGCCCGCACGGTGCCGTTTCGAACGGTGATCGTTGTCAGGTCGGAGGCGACAACGCTGATGCCGTCGAGCGACCCGGCCGCGCCGATGACGGCGAAGCCGTTGAGATCGAGCGTTACCCCGCTGGCGGCGATGGCGATGCCGTGCTTCCCGGCGACCCCTTGCAGGTTGCCGGTGAGGGTGTAGCTGCCGGGCTGCGTGATGCGGAAGAGACTGGTGGCATCGCCGGGGGTGTTGGCGGCGTTGATCGCTGTGCGTGGTTCAAGCTCTGCGATGGTTTTTCCGGTCGGCCCAATCGGACCGCTCGGCGGGTCGACAGGCCCGCCGATGGCGACGACGGTGACCACAAGCATGGCGCACGCTGCGATCGCAGGTGCCAAACGCTTTGTAAACGGGACGCGGTCGAGGTTGGAAGCCATGCACCGAATCTACCCGCTGGTTGGCCGCGGGCCAGAGGGGGTGAGAGCATCGGGCGCGATGTGGCGGAACGAGCCCGCACAATCGGTAGAGTTGCCGCAGCTTGTCGGCCGGTAATCACCTGGCTCGCCGCTGCGCCTGACGCCCTTCGGCACCGGGATGGCTCGTACCACAGCCATCGCGGTGGCCTGAAACGAGCGTTGAATCCGCTCTGGGCACTCGTGGATTGACCGGGGCGATCGGTTCACCCGTGGCCTGTTTGCTCGTATAGTTCTGCATGACCACGCTCAGCCCCGCGTCACGTCCGTCAACGAGCACCGATCCACTCCAACTTGTTGACGTTGACCACGTCCGCTTCTATGTCGGCAACGCCAAGCAGGCGGCGTACTTCTATTGCCACTGCTTCGGCTTTACCTGTGAGCAGGTGAGCGACCAGACCACCGGCAGCCGCGACGCGGCGCACTACTACCTGACGCAGGGGAACATCCGCTTCGTGCTCACCAGCGGGCTGACGAAGGATCACCCGGCTTCACGGCACGTTGCGCTGTACGGCGATGGCGTGAAGGATGTGGCGTTCACGGTGCTCGATGCGGAGGCCGCGTTCAAGCGCTCGCTCGATCTGGTGGCGAAGAAGTACATCAGCGAGGCGGCGCATGACGCCGCGGTGGCGCGCCACAACAAGGCGAAGGCCGTCATGAACAGCCTGCAGGCTTCGGTGGCA
>JAUXUZ010000085.1 GCA_030680655.1 Phycisphaerales bacterium | reverse complement strand
CGAGGCTCAGTTCAAGCAGGTGGGGGACCACTACCACCGGCCGGTGCTCGGGGAGCAGGTGGCCGATGAACTCCGGCCCTTGCAGTTGGGCGATCTCCAGAACGCGGTCGCGGTCGACCACGACCGGCCGATCGGCGATGCTTGCAAACGCCCACCACTTGGAGCCGAGGTCCGCCGCGAGTCCGAGCGCAACCACGGCCAACAGCACCAGCCACGACCGCACGGCCCTGCCTGCACGGTCGGAGACGGTCGCGTTCGTCCCTGTCGTTTCGGGCACTGCTTATTCCTCGCCGGACGAAGCGGACTTCCGCGGCACGTAGAAGTGGCGCTTCTCGTATTCGCGGGCCGCCTCGATCGAATGCCGCGTCCACGGCAGCTCTTCGAGCCGCTCCTTGTTGATCGCCTTCCCCGTCGCCTGGCAAAGGCCGTAGGACCCGTCGGCGATCCGGCCGATTGCTTCGTCGATCTCGCGGATCAGCTTGCGGTCAACGTCGGCGATGTCAAGGGCCAGGCTCTGGTCGTACGCGTCGCTTCCCGCCTCGGCGACGTGCTGCGGCAGGTGGCTGAGTGAGCCGCTGTTCTCTTTGAGCGCGGCCCCTTCCATGTTCTCGACGTCGCCCATCAGCTCCGCGCGCTTGCGGAGGAGGATCTGCTTGTAGTGGTCGAGGTCCTTCTTATTGAACGGCGTCTTGCCCTTGAGCGTCGCGGGGTCGATCCCCGTCTTGCCCGCCTTGGGCGCGTTGGGGCCGCTCTGGATCAGCGGCTTCCACTTCTTGCCCGCGCCGAACAGCGGCGCACCGAGCTGCGGCATCTCGAACACCTTCTTCGGAGGCTTGGGGCGCTTGGCGGTCTTGTTGTTGACGATCGTGATCCCCTTCGGCTTGTTGGGGTCAACGGGGCCGCCGAGCGGCGCCAGCGATGCGCCGGCCTTGAACTCAGGCACGCGGTTGAGCGGCTTGAGGAGCGTGCGCTCGGGGGGGGGGGGCGGAACTTACTTGACCTTGCCGACCGGCTTTGCCGGTGCCTTGGCGGCAGGCTTGGCCGTCGGCTTGGCCACGGTCTTTGTGACGGCCTTGGCGGCCACCTTGGCTGGTTTCGCCGGCTTCGCCGCGGGCTTGGCTTTGCTCGCTGGCTTCTTGGGGGCTGCGGATGAAGGCTTCTTGCCTGCTGACTTGGACTTTGGCACCGTCAAACCTCCCTGAAACGGGTGGATCTTGAAGCGAGGGCGGGCTGAAGAAAGGCGGCAACCTTAGGCGAACTGCGGCGGCGACGCTCGCCTCACCCCTGACTTGCCAAACAAGGCCTCATTGCTCCACCTTGTGCCCGGGCATGGGCGACATTCCCAGCCAGGCGCTGCGATGGCTTGTCTGCCACTGCGACCACCAGTCGGCCGACGCGGCCGGCAGAATCGGGATCGCCTGCCCGTTGCTGGCGAGGTGTTCGCCGCGCACGCACGCGAGCACCGCGGCGGCGACATCTTCGGGTTGAAGGGTGGCCGAGCGGGGAACGGTGGCTTCATCAATCACCGAACGGAGCATCGGTGTCTCAACTGCACCCGGACAGAGGCAGTAGGCCGTGACACCCGAGGGACCGCCTTCTTTGGCGCTCGAAACGGTCAGGTGCGCCATCGCGGCCTTGGCAGCCCCGTAGGCCATGAACCCCTCGAGCGGGTCGTACACGGCCATGCTGGCGATGTTGACGATGGTGCCGCCACTGATCGCCAGGTGGCGCCACGCCGCGATCGTGCAGTACGCGGCCGACGATGCGTTCGCCGCGAGTGCCCGGTCCCAGGCTGCGGGTGTCATCAGGCCGATCGGCACAAGCGCGGCTTCGCCGGCGTTGTTCACCAGCACGTCGAGTCCGCCACTTTCGCTTAGCCCAGCGGCGGCCGCTTCGACAATCGCCCCCGCTTCGCCCGCGACCGACAGATCGCCCGTTAGCACCAGCGTTTCAGGCGAGCCGGTCAGTTCGGCGGTCTCTTCAAGAGGTTGCCTTCTGCGACCCACGAGCGCCAGCGCGTAGCCGCTGTTGCCAAGCGCAATCGCCACCGCCCGCCCGATACCAGAACCCGCTCCGGTGATGAGTGCTGTTCGCATGCGGTCATCGTTGGCAGGGGTTGGATTGAGGGTGGGCCCGGCTGTTCATTCTGGTGAATCAACCGGCATACCGCTACGCTCGGCGCATGGCCACAGCTTCACCACAATGGTCCGCCCTGACCGCTCACGCTCTGGAGGTTGAGCCGCTGCACATGCGGGACCTCTTCGCAAAGGACCCAGCACGGTTCAAGACGTTCAGCCGTGAGTTGAGCCTGGGCGGTGAGCGACTCCTGCTCGACTTCTCCAAGCACCGGATCACCCCGCGCACGCTCACGCTGCTGCTCGATCTCGCCAGTGCTGCCGGCGTGGAGAAGCTCCGCGACGCCATGTTCAGCGGCGAGAAGATCAACACGACGGAAGACCGTGCGGTGCTCCACACCGCGCTGCGGGCACCGATGAACAGCCGGCCCGTCTACGCCGACGGTGTCAACGTTGTCCCGCAGGTCAACGACGTGCTCGACCGCTTCCTTGCCTTCGCCGAGCGCGTCCGCTCCGGGGAGCACAAGGGCCACACCGGTCAGCGCATCACCGACATCGTCAACATCGGCATCGGCGGCAGTGATCTCGGGCCGGTGATGGTCTGTGAAGGCCTCAAGCACTACTCGCAGCGGAACATCAAGCTCCACTTCGTCTCGAACATCGACGGCACACACATCGCCGAAGCGCTGCGCCTGTGCCGCCCGGAGGGCACGCTCTTTATCGTCGCCAGCAAGACGTTCACAACCCAGGAGACGATGACCAACGCCCTTACTGCTCGGGCCTGGCTCCTGGAGGCACTCAAGGACGAGAGCGCCACCGCCAGGCACTTTGTCGCCGTCAGCACCAACGCGAAGGCCGTGGGCGCGTTCGGCATCGATCAGGCGAACATGTTCGGTTTCTGGGACTGGGTCGGCGGGCGCTACTCGCTCTGGTCGGCGATCGGCCTCCCCATCGCCATCAGCATCGGCGACGCCAACTTCCGCGCCCTGCTCGCGGGTGCCCACGAGATGGACGAGCACTTCCGAACAACGCCCATCGGCTCGGGCAACAACCTCCCCGTCATTCTCGCGATGCTCGGCGTCTGGTACAACAACTTCATGCCGGGTCCCTTCGGCAAGTTCGCCCAGTCCAACGCCATCCTCCCCTACGACCAGTACCTCCACCGCTTCGCGGCCTATTTCCAGCAAGGCGACATGGAGTCCAACGGCAAAGGGACCACGCGTGACGGTGCGCCCGTCGCCTGCTCGACCGGACCGGTCATCTGGGGAGAACCCGGCACCAACGGGCAGCACGCCTTCTATCAGTTGATCCACCAGGGAACGAAGCTGATCCCCTGCGACTTCATCGCCCCAGCCGTCTCGCACAACCCCGTTGCCCACAACGAGCACCACCGCATACTCCTCAGCAACTTCTTCGCGCAGACTGAGGCGCTCATGCTCGGAAAGTCGGAGTCGCAAGTTAGAGAGGAACTGGTCCGCGAAGGCATGAAGGGTGAAGCGCTCGAGGCGCTGGTGCCGCACAAGGTCTTCCCGGGCAACCGCCCGACGACTTCGATCCTCCTCAGTCGGATCACCCCGCAAACCCTCGGCGCGTTGATCGCGATGTACGAGCACAAGATTTTCGTGCAGGGCGCCGTCTGGAACGTCAACTCCTACGACCAGTGGGGGGTTGAACTCGGCAAGCAGCTCGCGAAGAAGATCCTGCCGGAGCTCAGCGGTGACGGAGCGGTCACCACCCACGACGCGAGCACGAACGGCCTGATCAATTGGTGGAAGGCGCGGGGCACCGCGAGATAGCCAATGGGCAACTGGCAGAGGGCCAAGCTGCGGAGCGTCGGCTCTTCATTTGGCCCTTAGGGCCTTTGCGATTTGGTTCTTTCAAACGCCCCCGAAGAACCCGCCCCCCATGTCCTTGATCTTGCCCTGCCGAGCCAGTTCGTTCCACACAGCGCGGGGGAACTGGTTGGGCGGCATGATCCCGATCCCGGCGCTCTTGTGCCCGCCGGTCATCGGCTTGTGCGCACCGAGCTTCGATTCCTGATCAAGGATCGTCAGCTTCAGCCGCTTCTTGAAAGCGTTCAGCGCCTGCTTGAGCGTCGCGTCGTCAATCGCCTGCGGTGATGCCGACGAGGGGTCCGGAGCCGATGCGGGGTCGCTGTTCATCCAAACAGCATACACATCCCGCCAGGCCCCCCTTGGAACCCGGCAGCGGCAGGCCCAACGGACGCGCAGTTTCCGCCGATTCTGGTAACAAGGAACCGACAGAGGAGCCTGGCCGGTCCGCTTTCGAGTCGCGATAGGGGAGCGCTGTGGGGGGGGTGGACGAGAGCAAAGGAGCAGCGGGAACGTCTGTCGGCTGACGTGACACCACGATTGTGGTGCCGGCTGCCGCCTTTACAAAACCCTCTCCCAGCGAACGCCGACAAGGGAATTGTGCGTATATCCTGAGTCTCGGTCAACTAAAGATGCACGATCCCTACCGCCTAATCCCCTCAAAGCCCGCCGCCGTGACGCCACGCCTGCTCACGGGCGGGTTGTCGCTTCTGCTTGTTCTGGCTTTCGCATTGGCGGCCGGGGTGCCCGCGGGGCACCTGCTGGCGGCTGTGGGCAGCGGCGGCACAGCAAACGGTGGTCTTGATCGTGCCGTTGCCCCGCAGATCGTCGAGCGGCAGGTGCGGCGTTCGCAGCAAGAGCGTCCCGAATCAGCGAGGGAATCGGCATCCTCTCGCCCCAGTGCAACGAATGCCTCGATACGTCCGGAGCGATCGACCGCATCGAACGGTCGATTCCTGCTTGTACGCGAGGCGCTTTTGGCGCTCCCGCCGCCCGGCCTTGCCGGCTCGTTCTGAGCAGCCCCGCGTGCTGTCAGACCGAAAGCACTGGCATTGAGTCAGCGGCATTGGCGCTGATATCAGCCCGCCGAGCAACCCCGAATCACGTGATATCCCACTGGCCTGCGGCGGATAGCCGTCGGCCGTTTTCCCGACCGGACTCGAATCCTCAGGCTCAACCATGGCTAAGCAAGACATCCCCATCCTCGGCCCGATCATCAACCGCATCGTCGGCTCGCGCAACGACCGCTTCGTTCGCCGCTACAACGAGAAGGTCAATCTGATCAACAAGCTGGAGCCCCGGTTCCGCGCGATGAGCGATCAGGAACTGAAGGACCAGCTCGCGACCTTCAGGAGCCGGTTCGACAAGGGCGAGACCGAAGACAAGCTGATCCCCGATGTGTTCGCCGCCGCCCGCGAGGCAATGGACCGTTCAGTTGGCATCCGTCAGGTCTTCAACCCGGCGCGCGGGTTTGACCCTTCGGCCCTTCCCGCCGACATGCAGCGTGTCTACGCCGAGCTGCGTGCGCAGATGGATGCCCTCCCCCCGGCGCCTCCGACAGGCCAGTTCCAGGGCTGCCCCGGCCCTCAACCGGGGTACATGCAAGTTGACATCCCCCCGGCGTTCTACGAGGCGGTCCGCGAGCTCTACCCCGAGAGCCGCCCGCCGTACCGGGCTCGCCCGTTCGACGTGCAGTTGATCGGCGCGATGGTGCTGGCGCAGGGCAAGATCGCCGAGATGAAGACCGGTGAGGGCAAGACGATCGTCGCGCCGCTCGCCGCTTACCTCGCGTGCGTCGAGCGCAACAAGGTGCACGTGGTGACAGTCAACGACTACCTGGTGCAGCGTGACCGTGACTGGACTTTCCCGTTCTTCCACGGCCTCGGCCTGACGATCGGCGCCATCCACCCGATGCACATGCAGCCCGAGGACGTCAAACGTCAGATGTACGGCTGCGACGTCGTTTACGGAACCACCGCGGAGTTCGGCTTCGACTACCTCCGCGACAACATGAAGCAGGTGGCCGCCCAGCAGGTGCAACGCCGCCGCGACTTTGCGATCGTTGACGAGGTTGACAGCACCCTCATCGATGAGGCCCGGACACCGCTGATCATCAGCGGCCCCGCGCACAGCGTTCGCCCGCGGTACGAGCTCGCCGACCAGCTCGCCCGCCACCTGGCGGCCAAGCAGGTCCCCTGGCAGGAGGCCGAGGACGCCGCGGAGA
>JAUXUZ010000074.1 GCA_030680655.1 Phycisphaerales bacterium | reverse complement strand
CGGGCATCTGCTCGGGCAGCCCGCCCGCCGCGTCGGTCTTCCACAGCTGCGACTGGCGCGCCAGGCCCGCGAAGCCGTTGGTGATATAGAGCAGCTTGCCTTCGGGCGTCCAGTCGGCGAGCGTCTCGGCCGAAGGGTGGTACGTCGCCCGCACCGCCGCACCGCCTCCGACGGGCAGCGTGTAGAGGTCCCAGTTCCCTTCGTAGTTGCCCACGAACGCGACGGTCTTGCCGTCGGGGCTGAACCGCGGCAGCCGCTCCTGCCCGGGCGCGGTCGAGAGGGGCTGGGCGACACCGCCACCCTTGGCGACAACCCACAGGTCGTTGGCATACGAGAAGACAATCTGCGTCTTGCTCACATCGGGCCAGCGGAGCATGCCGGCGGACGGCTGATTGTCGCTCCCCCCACCCCCCCCGCCAGCCTGGGCGATGGCCGTCCCCGCCAGCTCCAACATCGAGAGCACAGCGAACGAAACAGCAGCACGACGGGTGGGCGTCTTGGTCACGGGTAGTTCCTGATTGGATGTGGTTCGGTTGGTCACGCGCACGAGGTGGGGGCAGTGGACAGATGCGCAGGATAGCCGAAACCGTCGCGGCTTACACGCGTGATTCCTGCATCCAAACGGGGGAACCAGCCACGAATTCTCGCGGATGAATACGGATGAGGACAGAATCGTCCTGCCTTATCCGTGCCGATCCGTGTTCATCCGTGGCCCCGCCTTGGCATCAACGCATGAGCAAAGCCGTAGCTTGTCAGAGCCCCAGCTTCGCGCGCTTGGCGGCCCACTCGGCCTGCTCGCGTTTGTTGTCGCACTTGAGGTTGCCGCTCCCGCCCGCCGCGGCATCCTTCACCGCCTCGATCTCCAGGCGCGTCAACCGCAGCGACTCCAGCGCGTAGTCGTGCCAGGCCTCCATCGTGACGGGCACGATCGGCTGGATGAGGTCGTACATCGCGCGCGAGTAGAGCTGGATCTCCTCCTGCGCGTGCGCATCCATCCGCAGCGAGAGGAAGTGGAGCAGGTTGTGCAGGTCGATCTTCCAGTACCACTGCGTGTAGAGGCTCACAGGCAGGCCGATCCGCGCCAGCTCGCGGCTGACACCCTTCTCCGTCAGGCCGATGTACCGCTCGTAGAGCTTCTCGCTGTCGGCGAGGAACTGGATGAACGCCTCCGCCGTCGCGGCCTCGTCGCCGCCGCCGCCGGTGTCGAACGTCTGCTCGCCCCCCTGGCGGTTGGCACTGCTCTGTTTGCGCACCTGCTCCATGGTGGGCCGGTAGAACTTGTCGGGCATCACCGAGTAGCGCCCGGAGTATTCGTTGACGTTGGCGGTGCGGTGGCGGATCCACTGGCGCGCGATGAAGATCGGCATCGCGATGTGGAACTTGAACTCCACCATCTCAAACGGCGTGGTGTGCCGGTGGCGCAGCAGGTAGCGGATGAGCCCGCGGTCCTCGCTCACCTGCTTGGTCCCGTGCCCGTACGACACCCGCGCCGCCTGCACGATCGCCTGGTCGGCGGTCTGCCCCGTGGGCACCAGCCGCGGCATCGCATCCACCAGCGCCACGAACCCGTGGTCGAGCACCTTGATCTCGCGCCGCGCATCGCCGTGCATGACATCGACTTGCCCCTCCTTGCCCCCCTCAACGCTGTAACGGTGCACCGGCTTGCCCGAGCGGCTGCCCGGCTGGGCGGCCTCGACCGCCACCGGCTTGGCGGGGCCCGTGAGGGGCTGTTCGGTCGACGGATTGGAGATGGAAGGCGCGATCTCGCTCATGGCAGCAGAATACGCGGAAGCGGTCGGGATCACCACCCCACTCCTGCCCCCCGCACCCCAACCCCCCACCCCGAGCCCCCACCCCGAGCCCCCCACACCTGGCCCCCCACACCCCAGCCCGCACGCACCCTCCTTCGGATCGCCGGCCTCACCGAAGCTTCGCACTGGCCGATTTCCCGAAAATCAAGCCCTTTCCGGCAGTTCGCGACATTTCCCACCCAAAACACGGTCTGGAGGGGTTGCACGGGGCGGAATCGTCCGGTATAGTCCATTGACGTTGAACGCGGTTCTCACCGGCAGAACCGATCAACACCAACCGTGCCCCTCGCATTGATGGGCCTAGAGGAGAGAGTCCCATGAAGACGACTGTATTTGCTGCATTGGCCATTGCTTCGCTCGCGGGCGCTGCTCAGGCCGACCTGATCGCCAGCTGGAGCTTTAACAACATCCCGGCGATCGGCACCGCGGGCACACCCGTTGCGCTGGGCATCACCAGCATCGCCGCGACCGACGGCTCTGGCACCGCGAGCCTTGCCGGCTGGAACGGCAACATTGATGACTTTGCGGGCTCGACAATCAACGCATACGGCGCGGACGTCGCCGGCGCATCGTTGAGCCTCATCTCTGGCGGTTCGGCAGCGCCGTTCCCGGGCAACGGCGGCTCGGTCACGTTCAACGCAAGCCTCACGGGCTTCGAGAACCCGGTCATCACCTACGCCACCCGCGGCACCTCAACCGGCTTCAGCATCGTGCAGTTCGCCTGGTCAACCGACGGTGTGAACTTCACCGACTTCGGTGCCGCGTACAGCGCCACCACCACCACGTTCTTCCTCGTCACCTATGACCTCACTGCGATCAACGCCCTCGACGGTGTTGCATCGGCCACGTTCCGACTGACCTTCTCCGGTGCCACCAGCAGCTCCGGCAACAACCGCCTCGACAACTTCCAGATCAACGCGGCCGCCATCCCCACCCCCAGCGCAGCTGCGCTGATGGGCATGGGCCTCCTCGCCTCCGCCCGCCGCCGCCGGGCCTGATCGCGGCCGCTGATTCAGATTGAGTGAGTGCAGTTCCTCCCCGCCCCGGGCCTCGGCCCGGGGCGTTTTTCATTTGGCACTTGGCCCTCTGGCCATTTGCTGCTTGCCATTTGCCCCGCCCCCGCACACTCCAGAATCAGTCGCTATCCCGCTTGCATTTATCTTGGATTCATGTATGCTCTAGCCGCGCCGATGGCGGCCCTCATTGGCAGGGCCGGTCGGCGGGAACCGTGTCCGCCGAGAGGTTGGACCAGCAGGAGAGAGAGACCCATGAAGCTATCGATCGCTCTGTTTGCACTCTGTGGCAGCGCGGCCACCGCGTTGGCGCAGGTGACCTACACAACCGGCACCTACACGCAGGACTTTACCACGCTCGCCAACTCCGGTTCAACCGCGCCGTGGGCGAACAACTCCACGCTGCTGGGCTGGTTCAGCTTCGGCTCGTCGGCGGGTTCCAACACCATCCGCGAGCCGACGAGCAACTCCGTCATCGTGCAGCGCA
This sequence comes from Phycisphaerales bacterium, assembly GCA_030680655.1. Lineage (GTDB taxonomy): Bacteria > Planctomycetota > Phycisphaerae > Phycisphaerales > UBA1924 > JAJTGZ01. The sequence continues at coordinate 3,487 of JAUXUZ010000074.1, read as the reverse complement.
TCGACACCGGTAGCGGCAACAGCGGCGGGCTGATGTCCTACGGCTCGGCGGCATCGACCGACCGCGCCCTGGGAAGCCTCGGCTCGGCGAGCTTTGAGTCAGTGATCCTGCTGGTAGTCCAGAACAACAACACTTTCGACCTCACCAGCTTCACGCTCGCGTTCACGGGCGAGCAGTGGCGCAACGGCGCCCCGAGCCCCAACGCCGCCCAGTCGCTGGTCTTTGACTACACGGTCCTGAGCAGCCTCCCCACCGCGACGGAGGCCACCGCCAACTACCTCACCGGCTACACCGCGGTACCAGCGCTCAACTTCACCAGCCCGATCGCCACTGGCACCACCGCCGCAGCGCTCGACGGCAACGCGGCGGCCAACCGCACCGCCATCTCGCAGACGGTCACGGCGACGATCCCCGCCGGCTCGTATCTGGTGATGCGCTGGTGGGACAACAACGACCCCAGCAACGACCACGGCCTCGCGCTGGATGATGTCAGCTTCTCGGCCATCCCCACCCCGGGCGCAGCCGCGCTGCTGGGCATGGGCCTCCTCGCCTCCACCCGCCGCCGCCGGGCCTAGCCGCGGCCTGGCCTCTGCCCCAATCAAGACCAAGGCCCCGAGCGCACGCGCCCGGGGCCTCTTCATTTGGCCCTTTGGCCCTTTGCCATTTGGTCCTTTCGCTTCAGCCGCCCGCCGAGCCCTCGCCACCGGGCAGCGTCATGCTCCAGGGGTTGAGGTAGTCGTCGAGGGCCTTGGCCGTCAGCGGCTTGCCGGTAAGGCGGTCTTTGGTCCCTACGGCGGTAGACAGGGCGAGCTGGCGGACCGTCTTGCCCTGCTTGAAGGCCTCCTTCGCCAGGCCCGCCGCGGCGTCGTAGCCGATCACCGGCACGAGGCTGGTGCACATCGCCAGCGAGCCCTCGATGAGTTCCTTGCAGCGCTTCTCGTCGGGCTTGAGGCCATCGAGGAGGTTGGCGGTGAACATGTCGCAGCCGCTGGCGAGCAGGTGGATGCTGGTGAGGAGGTTGTCGGCGATCAGCGGCATGGCGACGTTGAGGTCGAGGGTGCTGTTGAGCCCGCCGAGGTTGCCAAAGGTGATGGCGGCGTCGTTGCCGATCACCTGGCCGCAGACCATGATCAGGCTCTCGCAGATCACCGGGTTCACCTTGCCGGGCATGATCGACGAGCCGGGCTGCACCGCGGGGATGATGAGCTCGCCGATGCCGCAGCGCGGGCCCATGCCCATGAGGCGGATGTCGGCGGCGATCTTGGTGAGGCTGGTGGCGATGGTCTTGAGCAGGCCGCTCGCTTCGACGCAGGCATCCTTGGCGTGCTGGGCCTCGAAGTGGTTCTCGCACGGGCGGAACTCCAGGCCGATCGCCTCGAAGAGCTCGGTGGAGACCAGGGCATCAAAGTCCTCGTGGGCGTTGATGCCGGTGCCGACGGCGGTGCCGCCGATGGGGAGCTCAAGCAGCGTGTAGATCGACTGGAGCAGGCGCGTCTCGGCGTGGGCCATCTGGCTGGCGTAGCCGCTGAACTCCTGCCCGAGGCGGATGGGGGTGGCGTCTTGGAGGTGCGTGCGGCCGATCTTGACGACCTTGTCCCACGCCTTGGCCTGCTGCTCCAGCTTGAGGCGCATGCGGGTGACGGCGGGGAGGAGCTCATCGGCGATGGCGGTGGCCGCGGCGACGTGGATGGCCGTGGGGAACGTGTCGTTGGAACTCTGCCCCATGTTGACGTGGTCGTTGGGGTGGACGCCGCCAGCCTTGAGGTACTTGGCATCCTTCGACGAGCCGACCTTGGCGCGGCGCGAGAGGCAGACGAGGTTGGCGATCACCTCGTTGGCGTTCATGTTGGTGCTGGTGCCCGAGCCGGTCTGGAAGATGTCGATGGGGAAGTGCTTGGCCCAGCCGCCGTGGTCGGGCATGCCGCGCTCGATGGTGGCGCAGGCGGAGCGGATGGCGCTGGCTCGCTTCTTGTCCAGTCGGCCGAGGTTCTGGTTCACGGTGGCGCACGCGCTCTTGATCTGCGCGTAGGCGGCGATGATGCCGAAGGGGATCGGCCGCCCGGAGACGGGGAAGTTGAGCACCGCGCGCTGGGTGGATGCGCCGTAGAGGACGTCGGCGGGGAGGGTCATCTCTCCCATGGTGTCCTTCTCGATGCGGGTGGTGGCGGGCTTGGTTTTGGTGCGCTTGGCCATAGGGCCGAGCATAGAACGGCGGTGGACGCTCTTCCTACGCTGGGCCGTGACGATCGCCCTCTTTCTCGCGCTGGGTGTGGCCGTGGGGCTGATCGGCACGCTCATCGGCGTCGGCGGCGGGTTCATCATGGTGCCGGTGCTCTTCGCCTGCTACCCCGGCGCAACTCCGGCGCAGATCACCGCGGTCTCGTTCTTCGCGATCCTCGCCAACAGTCTCAGCGGCACGATCAGCTACGCGCGGATGAAGCCGGGTCGGATCGACTACCGCACCGGCGTGGTCTTCGCGCTCGCCACGCTCCCGGGCACCACGCTGGGCGCATGGCTCACCACCCGCATCTCGGTCGGGTTCTTCGAGGCCTTCCTGGCCGCGTTGATGGCCCTGGGCGCGACGCTGATGCTCGTGCTGGGCGGCCGCGAGAAGCTCAAGCAGCGCGAGGCGAAGCTCGCGGCTGAGGGGAACCTCGCGCAGAGTGTCCCGCTCAAGGGGCTCCTCGTCGGCTCGGCCATCAGCCTCCTCGTCGGCGTCGCCGCCGCGATGGGTGGGATTGGCGGCGGCGTCTTCCACGTGCCGGTGATGGTCTTCATCCTCTCCTTCGCGGTCCACCGCGCCACCGCGACCAGCCAGTTCATCCTTGCCATCGCCGCCCTCAACGTCACGGCCGTTCACCTCTTCAAGGGCTCGCTCGATGGGTACTGGCCCGTCGCGCTTGCGCTCGCGGCCGGCGCGGTGATCGGGGCACAGTTCGGCGCGAAGCTCAGCACGAAGACACCCCCCGCCGCGATCGTCCGCGCCCTGGCGGTGCTGCTGCTGCTGGTCGCGGGGCGGCTGGCGTGGCGGGCGTTCGCGCGATAAGCGCGGTGGCTCCGCTCCCGCGCCGCCGGGCATCCGTCGTCGATCCCGAAGCCCTACACGGGTTTCCATGGATTTCGGCCGTCCGCGAGGTCGACTGAATCGTCATTCCAGTCGACCGAATCAGCGCGCCGGTCGATCGCGTGCGATCACTTGGACAGGTGCGCCCGCACGCGGTTGAGCAGATCAACCTTGTTCACCGGCTTGGTGACAAAGTCACCAATCCCCAGGTCGCGGGCGCGCTCCACGTCGCTCTCTTCACCCAGCGCCGTCACCATGATGATGGGAATGTCCTTGAGCGCCGCATCGGCCTTGAGCTTCTGCGCGAGCTGGAAGCCGCTCATCCGCGGCATCATGACGTCGAGCAGGATCAGGTCCGGCTTCTGGGCCTGGATCTGGCGGAGCGCATAGACCCCGTCGGCGGCGGTGGCGGTGTTGACGTTG
>JAUXUZ010000068.1 GCA_030680655.1 Phycisphaerales bacterium | reverse complement strand
GACGCAGTAGCGTCTCGTCGCTCTGCGACCGCGTGGCGATCATCGTCGCGCCGGTAGTCGTCGGTGAGTCCCCCCGGATCGGAGCGGTGCCGTTGCACGACGCGGTTTGAAAGAGCCAGAAGACCTGCACCGACGCCGCTTCGGTCGTCGTGTTCACGCAGTGGGCCGCCGTGATGAAGTACGGAGTCAGGTCCTGCGCGGTCGTCGCGATCAGCTGGCCGGTACACTGCCCCGTACCGCCGCCCGACGAGAAGATGTACAGCCCGACCGCCTTGGCCGGGTTCGCCCACGTCGGGTAACACGTCACATCGTTGTGGCAGTTGCCAACCGTCGGCGTGATGTCCGGCTCGCCGACCGCCCCGGCCCCTGTGTTGCCGCCACCCGTCAGCGAGTCGAGCGGGTTGCGGAACAGGTGCTGGATGTTGTCGGCGTCAAAGGGCAGTTGCCCAACCGGCGCGCCGGCGGGCATGTACAGCTCGATCCGCACGCGGTCGCCAAAGATCACCGGCGTGTAGACATCGTCACGGTCCACGCCCCCCTGTCCCGTGTACGGGCCCGCGATATCGCTCGAATCAACCACGTTGTACGCCGTCAGTTCAGCACCCTCGGGCAACGCCACCTGCGTGAAGTGCACCCGCATCCCCACCGCGCCGGGCGAGGCGATCTCCATCATCCACACCCGCCCACCGTCTGGCGAGTCCGCCCACACGCCCATCGCGCTGTCGAGAGTGATCGGCCGCGCCACGCCCACCTGCCGCACCTTCCCCGACTGCGCCGCCCCATCCGCCTGCGCGATCAGCTGCCCGTTGTCCAGCCGCTCCAGCACCATTGCCGGCACCGCCCCGATGCCCACCCCGTGCGTCTTGCTCAGCGGCAGCGCCTGCACCATCGGCCACAACCCTGCGGGCGGTCCTGCCACGCCAAACGCCTCCTGCGCGTGCACTGGCACAGCGGCCGCCGCGCAAATGGTCATAGCAGCGGCGACAGCCCAGCGGGCCAACAGGTTCTTTGACTTGGTCACGCGCATCTCCATTTTCACTCGGTCCAGGCCCTTATCGGCTCCAGACGGCGGGTCCACACCTCTCACCCACCCATTGTGGGCCAAGAGCGGTCTCGGGACCACTAAAGCACGACCGAGAACGAATCTTCTCACTACTCCAGAGCAAACGAGCCACCCGAACAGATAGCCCCCAGCCCATACGCGTCAGCGTCCTTTCAGTTGCACAACTCTGCCCGAGCTCGGCGGCTATCCTTCTTCTACAGCGTCGCCGGAGTGGCGGACTTGGCAGACGCAGGGGACTCAAAATCCCCCGCCCTTTAAAGGCGTGTGGGTTCAAGTCCCTCCTCCGGCATTTTACCTAGTCTGCGACTTCAGGCCCGCTGGGCGCTCGCTGCGACAGCGCCCGTGGCCTTCGCCACCCAGTCAGCCGGCGGCACCGCCAGCGGCCTGAACCGCTCCACCGTGCCGCGTTCCTCGCTGAACACCAGCGCGCGGTCGCGCCCCAGGTTGCTCGCGCCCGGCGAATCGATCAGGTTCGACGAATCGTTCGCGCTCATCTGCAGCAGCACGCGCGTGTCAAACTCACTCAGCGACTGCCGCTTGAAGAACCGCTCCAGGTTCGCCGCAGAGTCGCACCAGACAATCGTGTGGATCCCCACGCCCGGCCCCTCGCGCACCAGTTCCGCCAGCTGCTTGTCCGGCTTCGGCCCCGCCTCGCCGCCTCCAAAGCCAAAGTCATCGTCGCTCTTCTGCAGCGACCTGAACCGCTGCAACCCGGCGATAATCAAGAACACCGGCGCCTCGCCCGTGGCGCCCGACTCATCCGCCAGCCGGCGCTGCAGCTCCGCGTGCAGCGAAGCCAGCGCCCCCGGCACCCCGCGGTACTCCACGTTCTCCACGCGGCCGCCCATCCCCTCGGCGATCCGCGGCAGCACGCCCGACATCGACGTATCAGCAGGCGTGCCGTCGATCAGCACAAACCGCGCCCGCTCGGCCGCCGGCGAGCCGGCATCCTGCAGCGCCAGACCGACCATCCCCACGCTGAGCATCCCCATCGCGTGGTCCTCGCTCTGCCCGACGATCAGCAGGTTGCTCGCCGAGCGCC
>JAUXUZ010000065.1 GCA_030680655.1 Phycisphaerales bacterium | reverse complement strand
GTTCGACAACAACGACTTCGTCGTCTTTATCGACGGCTTCTTCGCCGGATGCCCGTGAGAGGCTCACGGACCAATCCACCGCCCGCTCGCGTCAGCAGCCAGCGAAGTACTCATTGATGTAGACGACAAAGTCGTTGTTGTCGAACTCGGCATCCGCGCCCGGCACGCCTCCTTGGCCACCACGGTCGGCACGCGGGTCGCCGGCGAAGTAGAGATCAATGAACGCGATGAAGTCGTTGTTGTCGAGCACACCGTCGCTGCCCGCGACGCCGCTGCGCATGCCAAGGTCGGCCGGGCAGCAGGTGTTGACGGCCAGTGCTGCGGGCGCAGTCGTCACCGTCTTGCACGGAGCGGTCATCACGCAGGTGTACGCGCCGGCGTCCTGGGTTGTCAGGCCGGTGATCGTCAGCACCGGTGATGTTGCGCCGGCGATGTGCCCGGACAGATTGACCACCGCATCAGCCCCTTTCCGCCACTGATAGCTCAGTGTCTGCGTCTCGTTGCTGGTGGCCGAAACCGTGAACTGCGCCGATTCGCCCGCGCAGCGGTTCAGCGGCTGCGGCAGGGTGTTGACGGTGATCGCCGGTGCCGGGGCGATGTGGATGGCGTTGCCCATTACCACGTGCACGGTGCACTGGTAGTAGACCGTCTGGCCCGCGAGGCTGGCCGCGGGTGTGAACGTGATCGTTCGTCGCGTGCAGGTCCCGCACCCCTGGCAGACGCAGCTCACACCTGAGCTGAGCGGCAGCGCGCTGGTCCCGGCACCGCCGTTTGGGCTGGCCGTGAGCATGAACGGGTGCGACGAGGGGTTGTTCAATTGAAACGTGTAGGTGTACCCGACCGTGACGAAGAGCTCCGGCGCGGGCTCGCCGTCGATGTCGTAGGAGTTCGTCACGACGAAGGTGCGGTTGGCCGGACAATCGCCAAGCACGGGCGACCCCGCCGCAAGGAGCAGGGAGCAGGCGCACAGGCTAACGAGCAGTCGGGTCATAAAGGCCTTTCCGAGGGCACAATCGTACATCACGAACGAGCAAACACAAGCGAGGAAGCGGGCCGCAGGCGAAGTACCACGCCCGCGACGCCTGTTTGGGGATTATCGAACGTTCTACCGCGGCGGCCAGTGGCTATCCGTGCCGCCCGGCCTGTTGGTTCCACTCGCAGGCGGCGGAACGGCCGCGGTCGCCAGTAGGCGCTCACGCGTCGATCTGACCACGCCACCGGGGCGTTCAACCGTGATCGCGAAGGCCGTTGGCGTCCCTACGGGAAGCTTCGCGTAAATGGGGATGTAGATGTCATCGCCGCGGACAAAGCCGCCGGTGGAATTGAACACGCCGCAATCGACGGCCTGATCGCCCTCGCGCCGCGAGGCATCGACGAGCCAGACCTGGTACTGCTCCTTCGCCGGGTCGTTCTGCGCCAGCCCGTGAACCCTGAGGAATCCGTTCTGTCCGGCCCGGTTCCAGATAACCTCGCCGGCGAGCCCGCTCGCCAGAGGGTCAGTCTGCGGTGCGAGCGCGATTCGCACCGTCCCGGTTGTGTCTTCGAGCACCTCGGCGAGGCGGTCGGCCATCTGCGGAGGCTGGTTCGTCATCACCTGCCAGACAAAGAACGTTGTCGAAACAACCGCCGCGGCCCAGCCGGCCCAACCGATGGGCCCGATCCAGGTACGCCGGCCGCTCGCCAACCGTTGCGGCACCACGGCGGGCCTGACCGCAGCGCCAGCGACGATCGCTTCACCCTGCGCGATGAGTCTCGCTCGGAGCGCGGGGCTCAGCGGCTGCACATCGCTGCCGCCCGCCGAAGCGGCCAAGAGCGTGCCGACAACCGCCGAAGCGCCGGCCCGGGAAACCGGCCGCCCGTGCGCATCGACAACAGGGGGCACGCGACGGCGGAGCGCATCGAGTTCGGCTGCTTCATCGGCGCTTAAGTCAACGATCGACTCGGCCGCGAGGAGCTCGAGCAGCCGGGGGAGGTCAGGGTGTGGCTGGTGGTTGATCGTGTTGCTCACCGGCGTATCCCCCCTGTGACGAGCGGGCGTGACAGATTGGGCGCAGCCGCCCGCTGCTGCTCAAGGAACGCTCGCATGCGCACCAGCGCACGCCGGAGGCGCGTTTTGACGGTGCCAAGCGGGGTGCGCAGCGCCGTCGAAGTACTTTCGTGAGAATACCCCTGGCAGATTGCGAGCCAGACAACTTGGCGCTCATCGGGGGTCAATTGCTCAAAGGCCTCTGAGGCCTCACGGGTAAGCTCAAGCTGGCTTGGGCCGGGCGCAGCGCCCTGTAACTGACGCTCAGTGCCGTCCATGGGAAGGGTCGTAGAAACAACTGAAGGGTGTGACGAGTGGCGGCGCTGGCGGTCGATGAGCCTGCGGTGGGCGATCGTGGCGATGAACGACGCCTCGGACCCCAGCGCAGGGTCGTAGCGCCCCGCGTGCTTCCAGACCTCTACGAAGATCTCCTGCACCGCGTCGTCCTGATCAAGGCCCAGTTGCCGAAGGTACCGGGCGGCCAGTGCCGCGACCATGCCGCCGTACTCGTCGATGCACGCGGCGACCGCGCTGCTGTCACCGGCGGCGATGCGCGTCAGGATGAAAGGGCGATCTGCGTGCATAGGGGCCTGAGATCAGTAACGCTCAATGATGCCTGGGGGTTGCTGCTCACGCCAGACAATCGACTGTACTTTTCCTTAAGAAGGCAAAAACCACGGTTGGCGGGCACGCGATAGGGGGCTAGTGCGGCCGAAGGAACCGAGGGGATGTGTTTCCCCGCGGTTTCCGCGTCGAGGCCGCCGGAGAGATCAACATGCTGCTGCGAACCTGCTCGATCACGTCCCTCGCCCTGGCCTCATTGGTCGCCATGCCCGGCGTCGCCAAAGCCGACCTTGCCTACGGCACCACCCTTGAGGGGACGCTCGTGACATTCAACACGGCCGCCCCCGGCACACTGCTCAGCGGCGTGGCCATCAGCGGCATGCAGCCGAACGAGACCATCCGTGGAATCGACTTCCGCCCCGCCACCGGCCAGCTCTACGCGCTGGGTAGCTTCAGCCGCCTGTACACGATCAACCCGGCGACCGGCGTTGCGACACAAGTCGGCGCCATGTTCAGCACCGCGCTCAACGGCTCGCAGTTCGGGTTCGACTTCAACCCAACCGTTGACCGCATCCGCATTGTCAGCGATGCTGACCAGAACCTGCGGGTCCACCCGGTCACCGGCGCGGTCGCCTTTGTCGATGGCACGATCACCTACGCCGCCGGCGACGCCAACTTCGGCGTCAACCCCAACGTCTCGCACGCCGCCTACACCAACAGCTTCGCCGGGGCAACGACGACAGCGCTCTACGTCATCGACACCGGGCTTGACGTCCTCGCCCTGCAGAACGCCAACGCGGGAACGCTGACGACCATCGGTGCCATCGGCACCGACATCACCGACATGGGCGGCTTCGACATCTCCCCCAACGGCAACATCGCCTACGTCGCCGTCCGCGACAACGCGCTGGCACGCACCACGTTCTGGACGCTCAGCCTCACCACCGGCGCCGGCACCATGGTCGGCGAGGTCGGCGGGGGCGCGATCCTGACATCGCTGACGGTTGTGCCGGCACCCGGCGCAGGCGCAGCGCTGGCGCTGGTGTCGCTGGCGGCCGTCGGCCGCCGCCGCCGCTGAGATCGGCTTGAGGCTCTGTGTTCTCTCATGCCTCGGGGCTCGCGGCCTGACCCGCGGGCCCCGT
>JAUXUZ010000054.1 GCA_030680655.1 Phycisphaerales bacterium | reverse complement strand
ATCCCCGACCTCTTCATGTCCGGATACGGGGCCCTTTGGCTGCCATCGCCGAGCAAGGCGTCGGACGGGTCACCGGGGTACGACCCGTGGGACCGCTTCGACCTGGGGACGCCTGAGAGCCAGACGGCGTACGGCACCGAGGCGCGGTTCCGGCAGATGATCACGGAGATGCACTTTGCCGACCAGCAGGTGCTGATCGATTGGATCATGAACCACAACGGGGCCCGCACGAGCAACAGCTCGTTTATCGCCGACGGCGGCTGGCCCGGCTTCTACCTCCCCGGGTCATCCAACAGCGCCAACTTCTGGGGCGACTTCAACAACGGGCAAACGCAGAGTGAGAACCCGGGCGGGTCGAGCTACAACCTGTTCGACGGTGACCTTGTCGGCCTGATCGACATCAACCAGGCGAGCAACTTCAGCTACATCCGCCACCCGGTCGCGGCCAACCCGCAGAACATTCCGCCGGGGCTCGTGCGCAACAAGCCCAACGCAGCGAACGCCCGGCTCTATCCCGATCGGAACCTCACTCCGATGAGTTTCGTGAACACAGGGAGGGGCGGGAACCTCCCGTTTACGATCTATCCGTTCAACACCACCGACCCGATGCAGGGTGATGCGATCGCCGAGAACGCGACCGGGCTGCTGCTGCGGGCAACGCAGTGGTACCTCGACGAGTTTAAGGTTGACGGCTTCAGGCTCGATGCGGCGAAGCACATCCCCCAGTGGTTCTGGGATCAGTACTGGGACGCGCACGTCTTCAACCGGCGCACGACGCCAGGCGGTGACCGGGTGACGCCCTTCTCGTACGTTGAGGCGGTTGACAGCAACGCGTTCATCCAGACCTACATCCGCAAGTACGACGGCATCGGCAACCGCGATGCGCTGGACATCAGCGAGGCGGGTGCGCTTCGCGACGTGCGGGCGGCGCTCGGGTTTGGCTCGTGGCAGAACCCCATCAACGCGTCGGTCGACCGGCAGGACGACGGGCTCAACAACGGCAGCCAGGGCGTTCACCACGTCTACAGCCACGACAACGGCTCGACGGGCAGTGGTGGCTCGGCCCCCGCGCTGCCCGGCAGCAGCCTCTACGCCCTTCCCCAGCAGGTGTACAACATCTTCAGGTCGGGCGTCCCGATCGTGTTCTACAACGGGCGGGAGATGCACGACCGGTTCCAGAACCGTGGCTTCTGGCCGCGAGAGGGCAACCCGACGGCGCTTGGCAACTTCGACGCGAACCTCACCCGGCTGGTGCAGTTGCAACGCGGCTATGCGCGGGGCGACATGTTCGTGCTTAACGGCACCGGGTCAGACGCATCGATCCAGGGGCTGAGCGACGTGCTGATCTTTGAGCGTGGCACGACGACGGCTGCGAACGTTTTGATCGGTGTGAACGACCGCTACGACAACGGCTTTGACCAGCGTGACGTCACGACGCGCTTTCAGCAGGGGACCATCCTGCAGGAACTCTCGGGGACGGCGACCGACGCGCTGGTGGACCCGAACAACGACATCTTCGACACGGTGACCGTCGGCGCAAACGGGCGCGTGACGATCCGCGTGCCGCGCAATGCCAACGCCAACGGAACCCAGCACCACCGCGGCTATGTGGTGTACGGGCCGGCAGCGCCGGCTGGAGCGGTGACGGTGTCACCCGTGGCCGCGGTTCTGCCGGCCGACAGCGCTTCGCTGCCGACCTACAAGCGAAGGCTCACGGCGGCGGACGTCGTTACCGCCGGGACGTTTGAACTCAGGCTGGACACGACGAAGGCGATTCCCGGCGATGTGAACTTTGACGACTTCGCGGTCTTCCGGTTCAACCAGGGCTTTACCGACCTCAACGGCAACGGCAGCGTGGACCAGCTGCCGCCGGGAGCGACCGTTGACGTCGGGTACGAGCGGTTCCTGACGCAGTCGTCGCCGATCAGCGGGCCGGGCGGGACCGGAACGGTCGGGCTCTACCGCCAGACGATCGACGCCTCGCAGTTGCCAGAGGGGTTCAACTACATCAGCGTCATCGCTTATCGCCGGCGCACCGATGGAGGGCTGCCGCTCTTCAAGGAGTTCCGCAAGGTGATCTATGTTGACCGGCTGGCGCCCCAGGTGGCGTTGCTGGACAACCCCGCCGCTTCGAGCGGCAACTTTGAGTTCCGCGTGAAGGCGCTGGACCGCACGGTTGAGACCGTGCACATCCTTGCCAACCTCGCCGTCGGAGTTGACCCGCTGCCGCTGTGCAACCCGGGGAATCAGGCGTACCAGTACGACCGGCTGGAATGGCGCCGTAACGTCGGAGCGCTGCCGGCGGGGAGCAATTCGCTGACGGTGGTGGCGTTTGAAAAGAACGGTCGCTCGGGCGTCTACCGCTACGAGAACATTTCGATCACCGTCGGGTCCGGCGATGTCAACCGGGATGGGATCTTGACCATCGACGACCTGCACGCGTCGTGGGCGCTTGGGTCAACGTACCAGGCCGAGGCCGACATGAACCGCAATGGGTTCATGGATGCCAACGACCGGCGCATCCTTGAGGCCAACCTTCGCACCGGGGAGGCCGCGTCGATGGCCGCGACGCAGAGGTAGTCGGGCCTCGGTTCGCAGCGCCGTACACTTGTGTTCTATGCACACCAGCGCCGGCTCGATTCGCTCGATCGTGTTTCTCCTCGCCGCGGTTGTGGCCAGCGGTTGCCTGGCGCGTTTGTCGAGCGTCGCTCCTCCAACGGATGAACAGATCGCCGGGCTGATCGAGAGGATCAAGGCGGTCGAGGCACCCGGACCCGCTGACGCTCGCAACCGGTCGGCCCACGCCGCCTTCCAGGCGGCGCGCGCTGCCGCGCTGCACGAAGGGCTTGTCAGTGTTCCGCTGGCCGAGGCGACCCTCGCTCAAATCGAGCGTGTCGCCGAGACTGGTGCGCTCGCCGCCAACGCTGAGGCCTCGTCGCTGCTTGCGCCGCGACTGGAGGAACTCGCGAAGGACCCGGGCGTGGCCGGGGCGCGAGCGGCTGAGCTGCGCATCGCGTTCTTCACGCCGTATGTTGCCCCCGCGCCGGGGGCGACCGCCCAGGAACGAACGAAGAGCATCGCCGACTGGTTCAACGCCGTGCGCCCTGTGCTGAAGGCGGGCGTGTCGCACGCGGGCGCGTTGGAGCTCGTTAAGTCCGGCAAGGGCGCGTTCTTCTTCGGCCTGATGGGCAGCCTGCCCCATGCTGCGTTTAAGGAGGACGGGCTGGTCGAGGCGGTCGAGCCGCTGCTGGTGCCCGAGATGTCACTCGATACGGCGGGGAACCTGGGGAATCTGGTTGTACGGTTCAGCGAGCCCGAGCTCGGCCTTGACAAGAAGCGACGCGATCAACTGCTTGACCGCGCCGCCGCCGCGGCCGACGGCGCGCTCGCCAAGCCGATCGCGCCGGGGCAAGAGCGGCTCGCCCAGGCGGTGCGCATGACCTCGCTTCGTGCCAAGAGCGCGTTCGCCCGCGGAGAGTTGATGGGTGGCCCGATGCCCCCGATCCCGTTTGAATGGTGCAGCAACCCAGCCCTCAAGAACCTGCGCGACCTGAAGCAGCAGGTGATCGTGCTGGACTTCTGGTCAACGCGTTACGACGGCAGCGTCGCCCGGTTCCCGTTCCA
>JAUXUZ010000052.1 GCA_030680655.1 Phycisphaerales bacterium | reverse complement strand
ACGCCGCGGGCAACAACGGCGGGCTGGGCCAGATCAGCGACACCGCGATCGACAACCGCAAGGGCCTGGCGGGGTACGAGATCGACCCCATCCTGGCTGGCACCGGGGCGATCACCGGCGACGGCGTCCCCCTCTATCACGTCCGCAACCGCGTGCTCAACAGCTACAGCGGCAAGTGGATGCAGAAGGATCCGCTGGGGTACCACGATTCGATGGATCTGTATGAGTATTGTGGGAGTGATTCAATAGGCACGGCAGATCCGCTAGGCCTGTGTGCGGGCTGCAGGCCGCTTTCTCAACCAGTTGCGGCCACTTCCAGAAGTTCGAAACGCTGCACGATCGCGAACATGCGAACCGTGGTTGTCCCAATCCAACTTTGCAACTTTTCTCCTTTTGACCCACCAGTAACTAGCACGGATTACGTTAGCTGCAGTGGCGCCAGTTGTAAAATGTGGGTGTTTTGCGAAACATGTTCTGTAACCAATACTTACTTTGACATGGTATGCACGGATGGAACGACTCACACTGTACTCGGGACGCAATCGCAGCCATTCGCGTGTGTCGTCGACCAACCACTCATCGGCGTTGGCAGCCTTGCTCGCGAGTATCCAGGGGACTGTTGCAGGTGCCGGATGAGTTGGGATCGGTCGCTGGCTGCACCATGTTTTGAGTACTCCGCATTTACAACTATTTTTGCTCGAGCAATCGAAATACTAAGCACTGTCCCCACACGCCAGGCGATTCCGCCCAATATGAGAGTACCAGCGGAAGTGCCTTATTCTACTCCCAAATAGGCGATCTTGTTGACTAAACTAATACATCATGTTCTCGGCGTAATTGTATGCACTACGATTGCCTACATCGTATCTGTGGTACTTTCTGCAGTCATCGTAGTTGCAGAGGTCAAAGGCGCAGTCGCCTATCCTGATATGACTTTTGGATATGAGGTTCGAGAGATGTCGTTTCCGGGCATACAGTTCGCAGACTTCGTATCTACTTCGAAGATCCCACAGGGCGCACCGGTTGGACCAAATGTGAGAGTGCTACCGCATCGAAAAGTAGAGGTGTTTGAGAGGTATCTCAAGCGGTTCCCGCCACCGCAGCCCCTGTATGTCGCCAGCGTTCACGCCGGATTTCCCTTGCTCGCGGTGTCCGGCGAGGAAGTAGTAAATGCGCGTGATGAACTAAGTGGTGCGGTTAGTTTGCGGCATTCAGTGCAGAGTGGCTTTGTACGGTTTGCGTCATTGCGTCCGCATGTTGCCGCGCTGTTAATCAATGGCGTGTGTTACTATACATTGGCAGGATTATTAGTGTATTCTAGTCGCCGCGTTATTGCCAATATACGACTCCGACAAGGGAAGTGCCCTCGTTGTGGTTATCCTCAGAGTGAGGGCGTTTGTGCTGAGTGTGGACTTCGTCGTGATAGTCGGTAGCTTCGTACACGTGCCCTAGGGTCAATGTTGGCAGGTGGTCTGTCCGACCCGGCGGGGAGGCATCGACTCCACGGCGGCTCTGCACCGGCCACCGTACCGGCGGACACCGCTGCCTGTATCGCAGCTTGACGGTCAGAACGTCGGCTGATGCCCGGCAGTCGCCGCGCCCGACGGTCGGTGTGCTTGCCTTGGGCCTTGACGCTCCGGCGTCCTGATCAACACGTCCCCACGCCCGCCTTCCCCTCCCCCCGCCTCCTCTCACCATTCCCATCCCCTAAATAGACGGTTTTCGTACGGTATCGCTTAATCACCCTTGCACAACCCAAACATCTGTGATAAACTCCGATCTGGAGCCAGAAAACCGGGACCGGGGGGTTGCGGGTACCAAGGGCAGGGGCGAAGCCGTCCATGCCATCGCCGGAGCGTCCGGCACTCAATCCCCCAGCCAGTTCACGGGAAGCACGCACCGCCACCACCACCGGCGGTCAGGGGGCCAACACGCCATGGAGCATTCGCGCAAGGAATCCAACACCCGTCTCTTCATCGCCCAGGATGTCGCCATCGAAACCCTCCGCGAGCTCTGCGGCCCCACCTCTACCACTTCTCCCATTCCCAAATCGGGCCGTGTTTTCGGGAGCTTCGCACACGAAAGCCGGAAGTCACCCAGCGATGCGCAGCATCCTTCCACTTCATCCCAGATGTCGGCGCAGACGACAGGTGAGGGTTCTTCCTCTTCCCCTCAGCACGCAGAACCCAGCACTCAGCACGCACAACCCAGCACTCAGCACCCCGCCGACGCCGCCACCCACGCAGCCGACCTCCGCCGCGAGCGCCGCCTCGCCCTGCAAGAGCGCTCAATCCGCCTCCGCGCCGCCCTCGCCCTCCTCCGCCTCACCCCCTTCGAAATTGAAGTCGACGACGAAGCTCCAGCCGCAAGCGCAGCGAGCAGCAAAGAGCGCCACGCAAACAAGCCACAACCCATCAACCCCACCCCGCGCAACCGCCCACCACTCCCGCCACGCCCACACCCCTTCGCCGGCATCCCCGCCTGGAACAACTCATCAATCCCCGACGAGCCAGTCACCAGTTGACAAGGCCAACGTGTCACCCCGTCACCGCGTCACCGCGTCACCGCGTCACCGCGTCACCCGTC
Organism: Phycisphaerales bacterium; assembly: GCA_030680655.1. Taxonomy (GTDB): domain Bacteria; phylum Planctomycetota; class Phycisphaerae; order Phycisphaerales; family UBA1924; genus JAJTGZ01. The sequence goes on along the minus strand of JAUXUZ010000052.1, from coordinate 4,124 downwards.
CCTGTCCTCTACCGGTTCTGCGTGAGCGTGAGCGAAACACCATCGTCGCTCGTCACCGTCACGCGCCGATTGGTGGGATCGATCGCCGTCACGGTCCACCCCGGCAGAATCACCTCACCCAGCGAGCGCACGCGCCCGCTGATCACCGCGAACGGCCCGCTCTCGTTGGTCATCAGTGCGCCTAGTGAAAGCGCCCGCACCTCTGGCGGAACAGAAACCGGCGCCGGCTCGACCACGCCCGGGCCGGTCTCGATCGTCGGCCCTGTCTGCAGCACGGCCGTGGCCTGCGGCAGCAGGTGGTCAAACGGAGACTTGAAGATGGTGATCTCATCGCGACGCGATGTCAGGTGCTCGATCGCGGCCTTCTGCTTCGCCGTCACGATCGGCGCTGCCGGCTGCGCATCGGCCGCCGCCTGCGCTGCATCCGCCTGCGGGTTCGAGCCGGCAACCTGCGCGCTCGCCTGGTCCGGCCCGCCGCCAAACAGCAGTCGCACACCCTGCACCATCACCATCGGCGCCAGCAGCGCTGCGGCCGCGATGAGGTTCTGTGGCTTGATCGATCCGAGGTTCATCGTGAGTGCTCCGTGCCGTGAGTTGGAACGTTCGCCTGCTGGCCGATCATGCCCGGGGTGGCAGGAGTGGGGGCGTTCGCCGCCGCAAGGGCCTTGGTGTTCACGGCGATGTGCTCGGTGTCAAGGGTGACCGAGACGGTGTCGGGTGTGCTGCTGCTGGTGGGCGAGACCCGCAGGCTCCGCAGCGTGGTGAAGCCGATCTCCTGCTGCATCGCCTGCACAAAGCGGGCCGTGTCGGCGTAGGTGCCAGTCAACGAGATCGACAGCGCCGTGCGCTGCTCGATCTTGGGGTCCACCTTCACCGCGCTCTGGCCCGGCACCGGGCGCGGGCCGCGCGGCACCGCCGGGCTGAACTGCTCGATCCTCACGCGGCACGTGTCGGCAAGCGTCGAGACGGCCTGCAGCAAGCGGGCCTGATCGGAGGCGAGCGTCGAGCGGGCCGCGATCGCATCCAGCGCCGTCTTGGCGAACGCGGCGTTGGCGGCGTCAACCGCCGCCGGTGTCTGCCCCGCGCTCTTGCTGATCGCCAGCGTCAACGAGTCCACCTCCGCGTGCGCCTGGCTCAGCTTCGCCACCAGCGGGTCAACAAAGAAGAAGTACCCGGCCGCGCAGCACGCGCTGCCGATGGCCAGCTCAGGGAGGAACGATCGGACAACCTGTGACAGAACGGCCTTGTTCATTTGGCGGCTCCTTCTTTGGCGGGCGTAGGCGATTCTGCCGTTGCGAGCGCGCCGGGCGCGATCGCCGTGTACGGCACCTCGACGAGTTCGAGCACCAGGTCAAAGCGGTGCGCATCGGCCTCGTTGACCTTGGTCCGGGCCGCAGCGCCGAGCTTGACGGCCGCAACCAGCGGCGACTTGGCCAGGTGATCGGTGTAGGCACGCACGGCGTCGGCGAAGGCCTTGTCGTCACCCGCCTGCATCACGCCGCTCAAGCGGCAGACCCAGCCGGTTTCGGACTCTCGCACGTCGATCGACTCCAGGCTCGTCCGCTTGTCGGTCGCGTCGCCCAGCAGCGCCAGCACCACCGTCATGTCGGGCGAGGCGCCCACCGCGCGGGCGACGTACCTGTTCGCAGCCTTCGCCGCCGCGGCCGAAGCCGCCGCCGCGTGCTGGGCCTCTTCGGCCTCGCGTGCCTGCTCGGCCCGCGCCCGCAGCGCATCGGCCTGGCCCCGCGCCGCCGAGACCTCCATCCACAGCCATCCGCCGTAGAGCGCAATCGACGCGGCCGAGATCGCCACGCCCGTCCAAAGCGAGCGCCGCGCCCGCACCTTCAGCTGCGCCTGCTGCATCGAAGAGGGCAGCAGCGTCACCGCGCCGGCGGGCGCATGGATCAGCGCATCGATGTTGCCGACCGTCGCCGAGCAACGCTCACCCGCGGCCTTGGGCCCAGGCGGGTTGACGGTGATGCCGCACAACTGGGCCAGGGCGCCGTCGACGCGCGGCAGGCCCGCGCCGGGCCCGTCGATCGTGAGCACCACGTTCGCCCGCTCCTTGTCGGAGAGCCCAAACCGCAGCGACTGCTTGACCTCAACGCTGAACCGCTGCAGCACCGGGTTCATCAGCGGCAGCACGCTCGCGCCGGTGAAGCCGTTCCGCTCGTCGATCACATCGCCCGGCGCGGGGATGCCCGCACGCTCAAGCAGCGACCGCGCCGCCGACCGGTCGATGGTGACCGGCTCGCGCGGCGTGCCGTCGGCGTTGCGCGGCGTGATCGGGCGCAGCAGCGCCTCGACCAGGTTCTCAACGCCGATCGACAGCGAACGGAACAAGACGATGCCCGACGAATCGCCCACGATGAAGAACGACTCGTGCTCGCCGAACCACAGCGTCGCGTGCAGCGCCGCATCCTCACCCTTGGCCGCCGGCTGCGCAGCGCAGGCCGAAACGAGCCGGGAGATCGGCGCCACGGTGCAGGGGATCAGCCGCGTCGGCGCCAGCCCGCACGAACCGATCCACTGCGACAGCAGCGAGCAGTTCGCCTCGGTCTCAACCGCCGCCAGCGTGTGGCACATCTTCTGAGCGCCGGTCTGGCCCGGCTTGGCCACCGCACGCGTATCGGTAAAGAGCACCGCGGCGGAGGTGGGGTGGTCGTTGATCGCGTAGCCGGCCGACTCGCCAAGCGCCAGCACGGCGGCGCGCTGCGCAGCGGCGGCGCCCAGCGCAGCCGGGCACGAAGGGAGCGCGGCGACGGCGGTGGAGGTTGAGAAGAGCACCGTGGCCGCGCTCCCCTGCAGGTTCAGCTCGCGCACCCACCCCGCCAGCGTGGCGTGGCGGGCGCGGAGAGTCTCGGCCCAGTCGGCGCCGGGCGCAGGCGGGTTGTAGCGTTCGACCCGCTGTTGCTGGACCGACGCGCCGGCGATGACCGCCAGCTCGAGACGCGTGGGCGTGAGTTCGATGATCGTGTATGGTCGTGCGAGCACGGCGTTGACTCCCGTCGGGCGGAAGGCCCGAACGGGGTTTATCGGGTGAAAACGCGGCCGTCTTGGGGTGTAACAGCGTGCGGACGTGAAGCGCCGGAGATTCCCCGCGCGGGCGTCAGTAGACGATCCGGCCCGTCCCGACCGTGACGGTGACCGTGGTCGAGTTCGCCCCGCCGCCACCCGCGCCCACCTGGAGCGTCGGGCCGGTGGTGGTGGTCAAGGCGGTGCCCGCGGTGATCAGCGGCCGCCCGAGCTTGTTGAAGCCGACGGTGTAGTTGACCGTCGCGAACGTCCCCCCGGTGCCGATGGTCACGCCGTTCCACTCGTTGCGGTTGAGGTTGGTGACAAACGGCCCCTGGCGTGAGGGGTCGGTGATCGTGGTGGCCGACGCGTACCCGGGCGACGCGGGGTTCTCGGACATCACGGTGTAGTACTGGCCGGAGGTGTCGAAGCGGCACCAGTGCGTGGTGCCGGTGGTCATCGCCCGCTCGCGTGTGAACGACAAGTCGCGAGCGAGCTGGCGCGAGGCCCACTGCAGGCGTGAGGTTGTGGACATCGACGACGCCTGGATCGTCGCCGCCGCGGCGAGCACGGCCAAGACGACCATGACGGCGACCAGCTCGACGAGCGTGAAGGCGCGCGGCGCGGCGGTGCGACGGGTCGTGATGGTGCGTGGCGGTGTGCTGGTCATGAAAAAACGCGGCCCGGGTCTCCCCTTGGGCCGCGTCTTTGGGTTAACTAGCGAGAACGACCTTTAGAGGTTGTTCGCGGTCAGGAAGCCGCCCGAGCCGTTGCTCTGGGTGGTGGTGGTCGATGAGTTGCACCAGAACGAGCACTGGGGGGGGTTGGAGGCGTTATCGACGTAGTAGACCCAGCCCTCGGTGCCCGAGACCGTGCGGTTGGTCGCGTCGGAGCCGGTCGAGGTCGAGCGGATGGCGTTGGAGTTGTTGTAGGGGTTGCGGGGCAGGGCGTCCTGCATCACCGTGCCGGTCGTGCCGAGCTGCGCGGCGGTCGGGTACGCGGGGGTGCCGCTGACCGACTGGTTGCTCATGTACGAAGAGAGCGCGGTGCGGACGTTGCCGACGGTGCCCAGGACGCTTGAGGTCTTGGCGCGGTCGGTGTAGTCGAAG
>JAUXUZ010000245.1 GCA_030680655.1 Phycisphaerales bacterium | reverse complement strand
GCAGCCCCGGCCGTCGGTCGGGGCTGCTTTGTTTCTGCAGTTCAGGCCAGATGGTCGATCGCCTGCCCGATCGTTGCGACTTGAATCAACTCCACCTTCACGCCCGAGGGCGGTCGGAGGTTCCTGGTCTTGGGAACCATGAGCGTTGAGAAACCCAGGCGCGAGGCCTCGGTGATCCGAGCATCGAGCTGTGATACAGGGCGTACTTCGCCCCCAAGGCCGACCTCTCCCACGACCGCCGTGCGCTTCGGCGTCGCCCGCTTGTAGTGCGCCCCGGCGATCGCCAGCAGCAGCGCCAGGTCCACCGCAGGTTCGGCGACCTTCACACCGCCAACGGCCGAAGCGAAGATGTCGCGGTCTGAGAGCCGCAAGCCGGCGTGCTGCTCCAGCACGGCGATCAGCATCGCCAGCCGGCTCGCATCCAGGCCCGACGACTTTCGCTTGGTCGCACCCGGGAACCCCGTAGCCGTCAGGGCCTGGATCTCGACAAGCAGCGTGCGCGTCCCCGTCAGCACCGGGCAAACGACCGTGCCTGGCCGCGGCGGTTGATCGGCCCCCGCGGCGGCGATGAGGGCCCCCGCCGGTGCCTCCCGCAGTCCTTCGCCGGTCATCTCGAACAGACCGAGCTCCAGCGTGCTCCCGAACCGGTTCTTTACGGCGCGCACAATCCGGTGTGCGTGGTAGCGGTCCCCCTCAAAGTAGAGCACGGCGTCAACCAGGTGCTCGAGCATCCGCGGCCCGGCGAGGACGCCGTCCTTGGTCACGTGCCCCACCATGATCACCGTCGCCCCCGTCGCCTTTGCCATGAACACCAGTTCAGCGGTGCACCGGCGCAGCTGCGTCAGCGTGCCAGGGAACGCATCAAGGTCGGCCTTGTAGATCATCTGGATCGAGTCGATGATCAGTACAGGCGGTGGAGAGCCGGGGCGATCGCCCAGCACCTTCGACGCCTGGTCGGCGATGCGCGACAACGAGCTGTCGCTCAGCACGAACAGTTCAGGCTCATCGGCCGCTCCAAGGCGTCGCGCCCGCAGGCGTACCTGCTCGGCAGACTCCTCGCTCGAAACGTACAGCACCCGCGTGCCCCGTGCCGCGAGCGAACCAGCGGCCTGGAGCAGAAGCGTGCTCTTGCCGATCCCCGGGTCACCCCCGACCAGCACGGCGGACCCGGGCACGAGCCCACCGCCGAGCACCCTGTCAAACTCGGCGATGCCAGTGATGATCCGCTGCGACATCGAGGCGCCGTCCGGATCGATCGTGCTCATCGGGCGAGCCGCGTTCCGGGCCGCTTCCGTGTCCGGCGCACCCTCGCGCCCCGCAGCCCAGTTCGCCGAGGCGGCGCTGCGCGGGTCAACCCGCACCTTCGACTCAACGCGTTCAGCCTGGAGCGTGTCCCACGCGCCACAGTCTGGGCACTTACCAAGCCACCGGGTTTGCACCAACCCGCAGGCGGTGCAAGCGAAGACCTCTTTGACCTTGCTCACGCGCCAAGCGTATCAGAACGGCCAGCGTCCGCCAGCGGTATTTGCGCGGGGCTTCTGCGCCGTGGGAGCATCGCCGGCGACGATCACGTTCGACCAGGCCGAGACCGCGGTGCCCTCGCGGACCCACCTCGCCTTGTAGAACATGTGCCACGACCCGGCCCCGCCCCGGAGCGGATCACGCCCGGTGATGGACGAAACCGAGATAACAACCGGCAGCGACGTCGACGGTTTCATCCATGAGAACGATGCGTAGGCCCGCTCCACAGGAACCCCCGCAGGAACGTGGGCAGCCCACACCTCAAGAACTGACGCCCCGGCGGTCAGCTTGGTCATCGGCTGTCCTTGGACGTCGGCCACGTTCACGTGGTGTGTGTTCTCGTCGATGACGGCAACGGAAATTCGAGGCGCCTCAAGATGATGGCTCATGCGTTGTGTCCTTGCAAGGGCCGGCCACAGCGGCCGGGAAAGGCCCCGAGCCCCTTTCGGGTGCTCGGGGCTGAAGAAAACCCCCCTTCTCACGCGCCACGGCGGTTGTGCGGCTGGGTTTGCTCCGCCCGCTGATCATGGTGGTTGAGGAGGTGAGTGCGATTCCTCAACAGGCGGAAAAGGGGGGTATGGGTGTCAGTACTGCTCGATGGCCTTTTCAAGGGCAAGACCCAGATCGTGCAGGAAAACCACCAGCGCGTAGGAGGTATCTGCAGGGGGTTTGGGGTCCAATTCGGCGCAGTTCGCCAGTTCAGCGGCGTCGGCCGACATCTCTTGAAGGTCAATCTCGGTGAGGTTCGACGGCAGTCCGTTCGCGTCGAAGTGCGTTCGAAGTGCCTCGGCCGCGACCTTGAGGGGAACCGGGGTGTTGCCTGCCATATCGCCCAGCTTCTCACGTACCCGACGGATGATCTCCTGCATGCGCTCGTCCCATGTCTGGGTCGGCGGCAGCGTGGTTGCAGCCGGTACCGACACGCTGACTGGGGGAACGGCCGCGGAGGCCAAGGGGACCCCGCCCGAAAAGGGTGTTGCGGCGACCATCAAACCGAGGATCGGCGCACAAAAACGGCTCTTTCGCATATGATGCCTCC
>JAUXUZ010000050.1 GCA_030680655.1 Phycisphaerales bacterium | reverse complement strand
GCCTCATCTCCGTTGAGAACCGCGACGCGCCTGATCTGATCGAAGCGTTGGGAAAGAACGGGATCGCGATTCCACCAGAGATCGTGGCGAAACTGATGGCCGAGCCAGAGAAGGCTCCAGCCGTGTACCTAAACCTCAGAGAGATCGAGCAGGTTGTCAGGCTCCTCGCCGATCAGCGGTCTCCACTCCTGGCCGAGGTGATGACGCGGAACGCTCGCTCCGCTTCGCCCGATGTGTGCGAGGCTGTAGCGCGGGCAGAATGTACGATCAACGGCCTTGTTGACCCGTGGGAATTCGCGCTCCAGCAGGCCGACAAGCTGGGAATCGACAACGTCTCCGATCCGGTACGTCACGTTGTGCTGTTGTCGCACCTCATCGTGCAGGTCGAGAACGGCGGGATCTCGCAGTTCTTCACCAACGGATACGGTGAGGATTGGTTCCTCACGCTCGACGCCCTGAAAGCCGTGGGGGCCGCCCACACCCACGCGATTATGAAGACTTCGGTTGAAAAGTTTGGTCCGGAAGGGCCGCCTCTAGAAGACTACAACGAGGCGGTAGCAGCGCTGCATCAGAAGCTCGATGACCCATGGAAGGACGAGACCTCTGAGTTCTACAAGGACGGCGACAGGCGATGGGCCCTCATCTACCGCTACATACTCGCCAACAGGGAGCACTTCGAATAAGAGCCTCGGGCGCAAGCACGAGCGCGATGCCCTTGAATCGCAGGACCGCGCTACGCGCACGCTCTCTCACCCAGGCGAACGATCCTAGTCACACATTGAAGTACTTCGCCTCAGGATGATGCACCACAATCGCACTCGTACTCTGCTCCGGGTCGATCTGCCAGTTCTCCGTCAGCACGCACCCGATCCGCTCGGGCTTGAGCAGGCGGAAGAGCTTCTCCTGGTCGCTCATGTCCGGGCACGCCGGGTAGCCGAACGAGTAGCGTGAGCCGCGGTACTTCTGCGTGAAGAGGTCCTTGACCCGCGGCGCATCCTCGTTGCCGATCCCCAACTCCTGGCGCACGCGCTTGTGCCACATCTCGGCGAGGCCCTCGGCAGTCTCAACGCCCATGCCGTGCAGGTAAAGGTACTCGCTGTAGTTGTTCGCCTTGTAGAGCTCCTGCGCCGCCTCGGTCGCACGCTTGCCGACCGTCACGCAGGTGAGGGCGAGAACGTCCTTCACACCGGTGGTGACGTCCTTGAAGTAGTCGCTGATGCAGAGCCGCTTGCGCGACGCCTGCCGCGGGAAGCTGAACCGCTCGATCTCGCGCGCGTGGTCGTCGGCGTCGTAGACGATCAGGTCGTTCCCTTCGCTGTTGCACGGGAAGTAGCCGTAGACCACCGCTGGCGCCAGGATCGTCTCGGCGGCGCACCGCTCCTTGAGCCGCGTGAAGATCGGCCCGACCGTGTCCTCTAGCTGCGCCTCGAAGTCGTCGTCGCTCATCGCCCCCTGCTTGAACTGCCACTGGCCGCGGTAGAGCGCCACCTTATTGATGAACGGGTAGACCTGTTCGAGGTCGATCCCCTCAGCGACGCGAGAGCCCCAGAACGGCGCCCGCGGCACAGAAACATCGGTCCGCACCTCCGACTTCTCCTGGGTGGCACCGTGTCTCCGACCGGTGCCCTCTTCAAGCACCCCGACTCCACCCTCGCGCTTTGCCGTTTCAAACGCCTCCATCCGCTTGCCCGACTCGGCGCGTGAGCGGGCGACGACCTCTTCCGCCGCGGTGCGCTTCTGCAGCCGCTCGCTGATCTCGCTGTCGAGGGTGGCCGTCTGTCCGGCCATCAGGCAGTCCATCGTCCGCAGACCCTCGAACGCGTCCTTGCCGTAGAAGACCTTTCCTTTGTAGCCGCTGCGCAGGTGCCCCTCGCAGTAGTGCCGCGTGAGCGCAGCGCCGCCCAGCAGCACCGGCGTGTCGATCGACAGCGCGTTCAGCTCCGCCAGGTTCTCCTCCATCACGTTCACGCTCTTGACCAGCAGGCCGCTCATCCCGATCGCGTCGGCCTTGTGCTCCTTCGCGGCCTTGACGATCTCCGCGATCGGCTGCTTGATGCCGATGTTGAACACCGTGTACCCGTTGTTGCTCAAGATGATGTCAACCAGGTTCTTGCCGATGTCGTGAACGTCACCCTTCACCGTGGCGAGCACGATCTTCCCCTTCGTGCCTCCTTCGAGCTTCTCCATCAGCGGCTCGAGGTACGACACCGCCATCTTCATCACCTCGGCCGACTGCAGCACAAACGGCAGCTGCATCTGCCCCGAGCCGAACAGCTCGCCCACCGTCTTCATGCCGCCCAGCAGGTGGTCGTTGATGATGTCCAGCGGCTTGTACTTCTTGAGCGCGGTGTCGAGCGTCGCCGTCAGGCCTTCTTTCTCGCCGTCAACGATGTGGGCCGCGAGCTGCTCTTCGAGCGAGAGCAGCTTCATTTCCTTCTTGACAGCCGCGCCACCCTCGACATCCTTGAACAGTTCGATGAACTTCGAGAGCGGGTCGACGCCCGGGCTGCGCCGGTCGTAGACCAGCTCGATCGCCGCATCCCACTGCTCCTGCGGGATCTTGTTCCTGGGCAGGATCTTCGAGAAGTGCAGGATCGCGCTGGTGAGCCCCGCCTCGCGCAGCTCGTGCAGAAAGACGCTGTTGAGCACCGTGCGGGCCGCGGGCTTGAGGCCGAACGACACGTTGCTGAGGCCCACCGTCGTCTGGCACTCGGGCATCGCGGCGCTGATGCGCCGCACACCTTCGATCGTCTCCAGGGCCGAGCGCCGGTCGCTCTCCATGCCCGTGCTGATCGGCAGCACCAGCGGGTCAAACATCAAGTCCGCCGGCGCCATGCCGTGCACCCTCGTCGCGCGGTCAAACGCCCGCTGCGCGATCGCCAGCTTGCGGTCGGCGGTGCGCGCCATCGAGGCCTCTTTGTCCTCATCGATCGACCCGATGACCAGCGCTGCGCCGTACGCCTTCGCCATCTGGCAGATCTGGTCGAACTTGTGCTCTCCGTCCTCAAAGTTGCCTGAGTTGATGATGCACTTGCCCGGCGCGTGCTTGAGTCCCGCCTCGATCGTCGCCAGCTGCGTGCTGTCGAGCATCAGCGGCGCATCTACCTGCCGCACCACGCGCTTCACCACTTCCGCCATGTCCTTCGCGTTGTCGCGCCCCGCGTAGTCCACGTTCACATCCAGCACATGCGCCGAGTCGTGCCGCACCTGCTCGCGCGCCAGGCTCACGATGCCGTCCCAGTCCTCAGCCTCCAGCAGCTGCTTGAACTTGCGGCTGCCCGACGAGTTCATCCGCTCGCCGATGATCAGCAGCGAGTTGTCCTGCCGGTAGTCCGTCGGCGCGTAGAGGCTCGTCACGCCCGGCTTGGGCGCACGCATGTCCACCTTCACCGGCGCGCTCAGCCCGCCCGACTCCAGGGCCTTGACCAGCTGCGCGATGTGCTCGGGCGTTGTGCCGCAGCAGCCGCCGACGATCCCGACGCCGTCCTGCCTTACAAACCGCAGCATCGCCTCGGCGAACGGCACGGGCCCCAGCGGATACTCGGTCTTGCCGTTCACCAGCGCTGGCAGGCCTGCGTTGGGGATCACACTCACCGCGCGTGCCTCGCCGCTGTAGCCCCCCACACCCCAGTGCTTGCCGAGGTAGTGCACGTGCTCGGTCATCTCCGCGGGGCCGGTGGCGCAATTGAGCCCCAGCGACATGATTGGGAAGCCGCTCAGCGCGGTGACTGCGCCCTCGATCGATGTGCCCAGCAGCATCGTGCCGGTCGTCTCGATGGTGACCGACACCATGATCGGCACGTCGCGCGTGTCCTTGTTGCGCTCCTTGAGCGCCTCGAGCACAGCGTCGATCGCGCACTTGACCTGCAGCAGGTCCTGGCACGTCTCGATGATGAACGCATCCACCCCGCCGTCGAGAAGCCCGCGGGCCTGCTCGCGGTAGCTGTCGAACATCTCGTCCCAGTGGGTGTTCCCCAGCGTGACGAGCTTCGTCCCCGGGCCCATGCTCCCCAGCACAAACCGCGGCTTGTCGGACGTCGTGAACTTCGCGCACGCCGCGCGCGCAAGCTCCGCGGCCATCTTGTTCAGCGAGCGCGTCTCGGCCGTCAGGCCAAACTCGCCCAGCACCAGCTTGTTCGACCCGAAGGTGTCGGTCTCCACGGCGTCGGCACCCACGGCCAGGAACGACTCGTGGATCTGCTGAATGACATCGGGACGCGACCGGACGAGGATGTCGGTGCAGTTCTCGCAGCCGCAGTAGTCCTTCTCGACCGAGAGCGGTGGGTTGTGGGCATAGATGCTCGTGCCCATCGCGCCGTCGATGACGAGGATGCGCCGGGAGGCATGCTGATGGAAGGAACTGGGCATGGTGGCTGTTCTGGACGGGTGCTAGGTGGCACATCGCAGGGAGCGGGTTGGTTGGAGGGAGAGGTCAGAACCATCCGTTCATGCGGATGAACGGGAGCATTGTACCATGAATGTGAGGCTGGGCAAGGATCGGGTATTTCGGCCCACGGGGTGAAAGGGTGTGTCCAGAGGGGGAGAGTGGGGGCCATGAGTGGTGGGGCAAAGAACAACGCCGCGGAGGCCGCGGCGTTGGGGGTGAACAAACTCGTCGTGTGAGACCAGTTTCGCGAGCGAGCGCCTTGGCGCGTGGCAGGGGAGAGAAGTCGTTACTTCTTGGCTTCGGCGGCCTCGGCCTTGCCGTCCTTCTTGCCGGCGAAGTAGTTGCCCTGGAACTTCTTCTGGAACTTCTCGATGCGGCCCGCGGCGTCAACAAGCACGTTTTTGCCCGTGAAAAACGGGTGCGAGCCGGACCAGACTTCAACGTGCAGCTCGGGCACGGTGGCGCCCACGGTCATGACCTGCACGCCGTTGTGGAAGACTTTGCAGTCGTTGAAGTACTTGGGGTGCGTCTTGCCCTTCATGGGGATCTTCCTGAGAATGCGGATTGCGGATTTGGGAATGCGGAAGTGGGGCAAAGTGCTTGTAGAAGAGGTAGGTCAAGATTCTAGGCGGGAAAGGGGGCTTAGGCCAGAGGATCATTTGACCGATGGAGGGTGGCCGCTACTGTAGTGGCCCCGCTCGGTGTGCTCGTGAAAACGGGTTTCCGGCAGGTTTGGATAAC
>JAUXUZ010000038.1 GCA_030680655.1 Phycisphaerales bacterium | reverse complement strand
CTCCCGAACCGCTGCCCGCCAGCACCCCGCTCAACGGCACTATCCGCATCGGCGTCATAGGCTGCGGCGGCCGCGGCACCGGCGCGATCGTGCAGGCGCTCAGCGCTGACCCGAACGTCAAGTTGGTGGCGATGGGCGATGTCTTCAAGGACCGCCTCGACTCGTGCTACCGGGCGATCAACGAAGAGCTGAGCGACCGCGCCGCCGCCTGCATCGATGTCCCCCCTTCGCGCCGTTTCGTCGGGCTCGACAGCTTCCATCAGGTGCTCGCCTGCGACATCGATGCCATCCTCATCACCGGCTATCCCGCCTTCAGGCCCGAGCATCTCAAGGCCGCCGTCGCCGCGGGCAAGCACATCTTCGCCGAGAAGCCGCTGGCGGTTGACGCCACGGGCATCCGCACCGTCAAGGCCGCCGCGGCCGAGGCCAGGGCGAAAGGGCTCACCCTCGTCGTCGGCTTCTGCTGGCGGTACAACCCCGGCATGCGCGAGGCCTTCAAGCACGTCAACGACGGCGGGCTTGGGCGCATCGTCACCGTCCACACGAACTACCACACCAGCACGCTCAGCAAACGCCCGCGCCGGCCGGAATGGACTGACACCGAGTTCCAGCTGCGCAACTGGTGGCACTTCACCTGGCTCAGCGGCGACCACATCGTCGAGCAGTCCATCCACTCCATCGACCGCCTGATGTGGGCCACCGGCGACCGCCTGCCCGAGAAGGTGATCTGTCTCGGCGGGTGCGCTGCGCGCACCGGGCCAGAGTCTGGCAATTCGTTCGACCACTTCGCCGCCCTCTACCACTACGCCGACGGCACCCGCGCCTACCACACCGCCCGCCAGATCGACGGCTGCCCCAGCGACAACAGCGACTACATCTACGGCACCAACGCCTGGTGCGAGGTCAACGGCTGGAAGCCGACGTACCTCACCCGCGACTACGACGGCAAGGTGCTCTGGGAACACAAACGCCCCGTGCAGGCCGACATCAACACCTCCATCCGCAACGATGAAGACATGTACCAGGTCGAGCACAACGAGTTCTTCGCCGCCATGCGCAGCGGCAGGCCGATCAACGACGGCGAGCGCGCCGCCAACGCCTGCCTCATGGGCATCATGGCCCGCATGGCCGCCTACACCGGCCAGACCGTCACCTGGCAGCAGGCCCTTGAGAGCAAGGAGAGCCTCGTGCCCGCCAACCTCAAGATGGGCGCGATGGAGATGCCCAAGCTCGCCATCCCCGGCAAGACGAAGCTGATCTAATCGCCCGGCGCGGGCAAGGAGCCGATCGTGCACAGACGAGACTTCATCGCGGGTGTCGGCTTCGCGGCCCTCGCAGGGGGCGGAATCGGCGATCGAACGCTGCTGGCGCAGCGTGGCTCCCCCGCGCAGCCACCTCAACCCACCCCCACACCTTCCAGCCCTGCCGCCCTCCCCACCGCCACGCGCACGCTCCGCAAAGCCGTCGGCATCGGCATGGTCAACGACCCCGCCGCCAAGACCACTCACGATAAGTTCCAGCTCCTGCGTGACTGCGGTTTCGAGGGCATCGAGATCGACTGGCCCTGCGCCACCCCGCTCGACGAGTTCGCCGCCGCGCAGGAAAAGACCGGCCTGAAGATCCACGGCCTCGTCGACAGCCAGCACTGGAAGCACACGCTCAACCACGGCTCCGAGACCGTCCGTAGGAAGGGCCTGGATGCCCTCACCGATTGCCTCCGCACCGCCAAGACCCTGGGCGCATCGAGCATCCTGCTCGTCCCGGGCATCGTCAACAGCGACAACCCTTATGACGACTGCTGGCGCCTCTCGCAGGAGCAGATCCGCCTCGCACTTCCCGTCGCCCGCGAGACCGGCATCACCATCGCCGTCGAGAATGTCTGGAACGGCTTCCTCCTCTCGCCGCTGGAGGCTGCGCGGTACGTCGATGAGTTGAACGAGGGAGCCGCCGATTCGCCCGTCGCCTTCCACTTTGACATCGGCAACATCATCAACGCCGGCTGGCCCCACCACTGGGTCAGGATCCTCGGACCCCGCATCGCCAAGCTGCACATCAAAGACTTCTCCCGCAAGAAGCGCGATGACCTGGGCCTCTGGAAGGGCTTCGATGTGGAACTCGGCGAGGGCGATGCGCAGTGGCCCAAGGTGATGACGGCGCTGGACGCCTGCGGCTACTCCACCGCCGCGCCCGGCAACGGCAAGGGCGGCTGGGCCACCGCCGAAGTCGGCGGCGGCAACCGCACCCGCCTGCAGCAGATCGCCGGCCAGATGGACCACCTATTCACCCTCTAGCGCAACGCGCTCCCACGAGCCCGTCCGCTGGTTGAACTCGCGGAGCACGGCACCCGCCCCGGAGTTGCGCGGCGCGAGGGTGCGAGTGCGCCCCGCGCGGGCCCAATCGACAAGGCCCGCGCTGTGGAGCCGCGGGCCCTGCCCCTTCTCATCACCCTTGGATCTGCGCTGTCGGCGATGGAGCGCCGGTTGGAGCCGCAACTGCACGGATCATCGGGTGTCGTGCCCCGGAGTGCAGCGCAGCCGCTGTGGCTGCGGCGGCGGTGGGGAGTCAGGGAGGGAGGGATCCGCCCCTGTGTGCCGCACCGCCGCCCCGCGCGAGCGGGGTTCTTTAAAGGGATCTACATCGGTGCGCCAGGCGGCTTGAGTTTGAGCTGCGGCTGGCGGAAGGCGAGCACCTGCCGGTAGCCGTCGGCGGGTGTGTCGTTGTCGAGGGCGAGGGCGAGGCGCCGGGAGCCGGGGTGCGTGCGGCCGTAGTTGAGCGCCTCCGCGCACGCGAGGGCCGCGTAGCATGACACCGCGAGCCTGGTTGCGAGCGCGCCGGCTTCAGCGGCCGGTGAGGGCGCCGTCGGTGCGGGCTGTTGCCCGGGGCTGGGCCTGTTCATGGTCATGGTGTTCCCTTTCGAGGCTTCGAATCGAAGGCGGCGGCGTGGCCCCGTTATCCGGTGCGCCACACCGCCGGCCGTGGTGTTCGGTCGATTCAGCGGAAGACGCCCATCAACATCATGACGATGACGACGACCAGCAGCAGGCCGATCACGCCGCCGGGCCCGTAGCCCCACTTGCGGCTGTAGGGGAAGATCGGCAGGCCGCCGATCAGGAACAGGACCAAGAGGATCAAGAGAACAGTACCGAGCATGAGCGTTCTCCAAAGAGTGCGAAGAACCGTCCGGCACGAAGACCGGACGAAGCCTGTACCGATTGCGTCGCGTCGAGACTCGCAGCCGGCTTCAGCTACAAGCATCATGCCCGCGCGTTGCGCTGGTGTCTATGCGAAAGTTTCCCCCAACTCGGACCGTCCCTGCTGGCTTGCGGTTGCACCGCGAACCAGTGCGGGCCCTCTGGCGGCTCGGCGGGGTCGCCAATGTTGTGCCCGTCGCCAACGTTGTGCCCGAGGATGCGCAGCAGGTAAAGCTCCGCCTCGGGCCAGCTGATCGCGCCCTTGCCTTTGCGTGCGTGGATCGCCCAGAACTCGCGCTCAACGGCTTGCACGAGCATCTGGGTCTCGTCGGCCTCACGGGGTTCGGTGGCGGATATCGTGGTTTTTCTGTGCACGGCGGCCTCCTTTTCTCGAGTGCTGTGCGCGGGCAGGTGTGCCCGGACATTGGCGGATTATCATCGCCCAGCGCTGCTGGACACAGGGCGGAAACTTCCCCTATCTCCCCATGCGGGCGTCTGAGAACAGGGCCTCGTCCGCGGCGTGTAGTACACTTGCCCATGGCGACCCGCTCACCCAGCACGGCTCGACGCGCTCCGAAGGCGTCGAAGGCCTTGACGCGCAGAAAGAGGCCCGCCGCAGCGGGTGCGGGCCTCACTCGCCTTGACCCTCCGCCCCCGCTGGACCCGATCATCACGATGAACGCGGGCGGGTTTATCCAGTCGGCCAGCGAGTCGGTCGAGCAGGTCTTCGGCTGGACGGCCGTGGAGCTGCTGGGACAGAACGTCAAGGTGCTGGTTCCCGAGCCGCGCCGCTCGTCGCTGGACCGCTACCTGGACCGCTACCGCCACGCCGACAAGTCCGCCGCGCTACATCGCACGCGTCGCTTCGCTGGCGTCCGCAAGGATGGCACGCCCATCCAGGTCGAGCTCTCCATGTCGCGGGCCGATTTGCCGACGCTCGACGCGAAGTACTTCATCGGGATCTTCCGCGATGTCACGCACCAGATCGACACCTCTGCCGACACGAGCGTCGAGCAGTCGCGCATGCAGAACCTGATCACCGAGCAGACGCGTGCGCTGGCGACGGCCAACTTGCGGCTGCAGCTCACCGACCGGCTCGCCTCGCTCGGCACGCTGGCAGCGGGGCTGGGGCACGACATGAACAACGTGCTGCTGCCGGTGCGGGCCCGGCTCAACGCCCTCGACCACGCCGGGCTGGCGCCCGCGGCGTCCGGGCACATCAAGGCGCTGCGCCGCTCCATCGCGTACCTCCAGCACCTCAGCGACGGCCTTTACCTGCTGGCGCAGAGCCCCGAGAGCCCGAGGTTCACGCCAGAGGGTGAGGAGCACACCAACCTCGCCGACTGGTGGGAGAGGATGGGCCCCCTGCTGCGCAAGGCCCTGCCGCCGCACGTGAAGCTCCATGTCACGCTGCCGCGGGGCCTGCCCGATGTGCGGATCGCCCAGCAGTGGCTCACGCAGGCGCTGCTCAACTTGATCGTCAACGCCGGCGAGGCGGTCTCCAGGGGCCAGAAGAACGCCAGCGTCCGGCTGCGCGCGCAGGCCGTCGGGACCGGGCGCGAGGCCGCGGTGCGGGTGAGCGTGTCGGACAATGGGCGCGGCATGTCGCCGGCGATTCAGCGCCGGGCATTTGACCCGTTCTTCACCACCAAGGCCAGGGAGATGGGGACCGGCCTGGGGTTGCCGCTGGTGCGCAACGTCGCCTCCCGCGCCGGGGGGCACGTTGAGATCAACTCACGGCTCGGGCACGGCACGACGGTCGACCTCATGCTTCGGGCGGCTAAGCCGCGGGCCAGAAGGAAGGGCCCAGAGAGCGCTGCGAAGTGCACGGCGGCGCTTTCGATCGCCGATCACCGCACCTCCGCGCTGGTCACCCAGATCCTGCTGGGCGCCGGGGTGCGGGTCCGCGAGGGCAATGGGGCGACTCCCGGCAACGCCGACATGTGGATCACGCGCCCGTCACGCGGCCTGCTCGCCGACGCGCAGCGGTGGCACAACCGAGCCGACGGGCGAGCGATCGTGCTGCTCGGCGCTCCGTCTAGGCCCACGCGGTATCAGTGGCTGCGCCTGGGTGCATCGATCATCGAGATGCCCACCGACTTTGAGACCATGCGCCACGCCATCGTGCAGGCGGCGCAGGGTCGGATGAAAACCCCTGTAGCAAAGGAACACGTATGAGCCTTGGCGAAACGACATCCAGCGCTGGTCGGGCATCGCACCTGCGGCTTGGGCCAAACTCCGGGCAACACCCAACCGCGCGATCGGGGGCGGACAAGCCCGTCGGGGTCCTCTGCGTTGACGACCACGCCCTGCTCGTAGAGGGCCTCAAGGCGCAGTTCGCCATCAGCGGTGAGTTTGAGGTTGTGGGCAGGCTGGCGAGCGCCGAGTTGCTGGTCGAGACGGTGGAGAAGCTCAAGCCCGAGGTTGTGCTGCTGGACGTGGAGATGCCGGGCCCGGACGCGTTCGAATCGGCCAGCCGCCTGCGGCAGTTCTTTCCTTCGGTGGCCGTGGTCGTGCTGAGCGCCCACGTCCGCGACGCGTTCGTCACGGCGTCGTTCACCAGCGGGGTGTGCGCCTACTTCGCCAAGTCCGATGAACTTGAGGACATTGTTGACGGCCTCCGCGCGGCCGTGCGACGCACACCGGGCATGTTCCTGCTGGGGCCGAGGGTCCGCGAGCACTGCCTGCCGGGCACACCCCTGCGGAGCGGCGTCACCAGCCGCGGCAGGCGGGCGCGCCCCGCCGATGAGCTGTGCGATGGCACACCGATGACGCTGCTCAACTCGCTGACGCACCGCGAGGTGGAGATCCTGCGGCTGATCGGCAAGGGGCTCACCCGCATCCAGATCGCCGAGCAGCTGTGCCGCAGCGCGAAGACCATCGACGGCCACCAGGTGCGGATGATGAAGAAGCTGGGCATCCCCGAGCGTGCGAACCTGATGCGGTTTGCGATCCGCGAGGGGCTGGCACAGGCCTGAGATGTCGCGCACGCTGCGCGTGCGCCCCGTTCATTCAGGGATGTTTCCGTCATTGCCGTGCGCTGGCGGTACGCGCATGATGTAAACGATTGATGGAGCTTTACCGGCGGACGAGACCGCCGCCGGCGCTCTGGATGTTTCACGGCCCTGCCGGCTCACGCACGCCGGCACGGGCCACCGCCGCAGCGCACCCCGCCCCACTGCACACGCCACGGCAGAACCGGGCGCGAACGCGAAGCGGGGACAGGGCGTGTGAGGAGCGGTTGCCGCAAGGGAAGGCCGTCACGGGTGAGCAATCACCGCGGCGCCGGGCTCCCTCGGTGTCGCGTGCTGGTGCGCAGATGTTTGTTCGCTCTTCCGGCGGTGACCCGCGCTTCGCAGCAAGGGCGCCGCACAACCCGGCCCGGGGTGTTCCAACGCCCCGACCACATTGAAGGAGTTCTCCATGACGACTGACAAATGCGGCAACGACAGCAACAAGGCGTCGGACTTGAGCAAGGCGCACAAGGCGAACGCCAATGGTGGCGCGGGCGGCGACCACCTGATCGGCACCGGCGTCGGGGCGGTGGGCGTCGGCGCTGCGACGGGCGCAATCGGCGGCGCGGTCGCCGGCCCGGTTGGTGCGGTGGCGGGCGCTGTTGTGGGCGCGGTTGTCGGCGGCATCGCGGGCAACGCGACGGCCGAGGCGATCAACCCCACCGTCGAAGGGAAGTACTGGAAGGACAACCACGCCAGCCGCCCCTACGCCGACGGCGTGATCGGCTTTGACCAGTACGCTCCGGCCTACCGCTACGGCTGGGAGAGCTTTGGCAGCAAGAACGGCTCAAAGCGGACGTTCGACACTGCCGAGGCGGACCTCGGGCGCGGCTGGAATCAGGCCAAGGGCGCATCGACCCTTGACTGGGAGCACGCCAGGCACGCGACGCGCGCCGCCTGGGAGCGTGTCGAGCACACGAACGCCGTCGACCACGCAAACAAGTAAGCGGCCGGCATCTTGAGAACTGAAAAGGCCCGCGCCGGGAAGGCGCGGGCCTTGATTGTTTTTGCGGCTGGCGATCGGCCGTGAGCGAGTGTTTAGTAGCGGTAGTGCTCGGGCTTGTAGGGGCCGTCGGGCGAGACGCCCAGGTAGGCGGCCTGGTCTTTGGTGAGGCGGGTGAGCTTGACGCCGAGCTTCTCAAGGTGCAGGCGGGCGACCTCTTCGTCGAGCTTCTTGGGGAGGATGTAGACCTTGTTCTCGGTGTACTTGATGCCCGAGAGCGTGGGCTTGTTGTTGGCGGAGAACCAGAGGTCAAGCTGCGCGATGGTCTGGTTGGTGAACGACGACGACATGACGAAGCTGGGGTGGCCGGTGGCGCAGCCGAGGTTCATCAGGCGCCCCTCGGCGAGGACGAGGATGGACTTCTCACCCTTCTTACCGCCGTCGAACACGAACTCGTCGTACTGCGGCTTGATGTTGATCCGCTTGACGGAGCCCTTCTCCACACCCTTGTAGAGGTTGTGCATGTCGATCTCGTTGTCGAAGTGGCCGATGTTGGCCACGATCGCCTTGTCCTTCATCTTCTTCATGTCGTCGAGCGTGATGACGTCCTTGTTGCCCGTCGTGGTGATGAAGATGTCGGCGGTCTCGACGACCTCGTCGAGCGTGGTGACCTGGTACCCCTCCATTGCGGCCTGCAGGGCGTTGATGGGGTCGATCTCGGTGACGATCACGCGGCAACCCTGGCCGCGGAGCGACTGCGCCGAGCCCTTGCCGACGTCGCCGTAGCCGAGGACGACGGCGACCTTGCCGCCGAGCATGACGTCGGTGGCGCGGTTGAGGCCGTCAACGAGCGAGTGGCGGCAGCCGTAGAGGTTGTCGAACTTGCTCTTGGTGGCCGAGTCGTTGACGTTGATGCCGGGGAAGGCGAGCTGGCCCTTCTTCTGCATGTCGTAGAGGCGGTGGACGCCGGTGGTGGTTTCCTCGCTGACGCCCTTGATGGCCTTGAGGAACCTGCCGTACTTGCCGGGGTTGGCCTTCTGCTCGCTGCGGAGGAGGTCGAGGATGACGCCCCACTCCTCGGGCTCGCTCTTGGCGTTGAAGCTCGGCACCTTGCCGGCGGCCTCGTACTCGGCGCCCTTGTGGACGATGAGGGTGATGTCACCGCCGTCATCCAGGAGCATGTTCGGCCCATTGCCGTCGGGCCAGGTCATGGCGACGTTTGTGCACCACCAATACTCGGGGAGCGACTCGCCCTTCCAGGCGAAGACCGCGACACCCTTGGGGTTGTCGATGGTGCCGCCCTTGTGCTGGCCGACCACGACCGCCGCGGCGGCAGAGTCCTGCGTGGAGAAGATATTGCACGAGACCCAGCGAACATCCGCGCCGAGTTCGACGAGCGTCTCGATGAGCACGGCGGTCTGCACCGTCATGTGCAGCGAGCCGAGGATGCGGGCGCCCTTGAGGGGCTTCTTGCCGGCGTAGCGCTCGCGCAGGGCCATGAGGCCGGGCATCTCGTGCTCGGCGAGGCGGATCTCCTTGCGGCCAAACTCGCAGAGGGTGAGGTCGGCGACCTTGTACTCGAGGCCGTTGCGGGCTTTGTCAACGGTGGGTGCGGCGATGGGGCTGTGCTTCATGGGGGGGGTCTTGCTCGCGGGACGGGTCGGGGCGGTGGTCATGGATGAATCCTCGAAAGAAGTCGTGCGTTCTGAGTGCTGAGGGGACGGAAGTGGACGGTTGGAATTGACGCTGAACGGTTCGGGCTCCGCGGGCCTGGGTTCTACGAACGTGCCGATTTGCCTGCGGGAGAGGGGGGCGGCGTCTTGTCGAACGGACGCCGCGCGGTGCAGCTGAAAAGCGCGGGGCCCTTGGCTTCGGCGGCGGAGGGGAGCACGGAGAAGCGGATATCGACGAGCCCTGCGTCACCCAGCAGCCGCACCAGCTGCGGGATGCCGAAACCGAGCCAGCGGTGTCCCATCGCGTGCTTGTACTGCACGCGGTCGTGCTCGACCATGTCGACGATCAGGCAGACGCCGCCGGGGCGCAGCACGCGGGCCATCTCGGCGCAGGCGACGGTCGGGTCTTCGATGTGGTGGAGCACCAGCACACAGACAGCGGCATCGACGCTGGCGTTCTTGAGCGGGAGCTTCTCGACGTCGCCGCGGAGGAAGTCAACGTTGGTCACGCCGGCGAGGCGCTTCTGGGCGGCGGCGAGCATGGCGTCGCTCTGGTCGATTGCGAAAACCTTGGCGACCAGCGGAGCAAGGACCTCGGCGGCGTTGCCGGTGCCGCAGCCGATGTCGGCGACCACCCAGGTCTGGGGGAGGAGCGCCAGCAGCGACTGAACGGTGGCGCGGTCGCCGAAGAGTTCCTGGCGGACACCGTCCCACTGCCCGGCGACGCGCCCGAAGAAGGCCTGCGTGTCGCCGCGGCGGTCGTTGAGCACACCGGCGAGGCGCCGGTTGTCTTCATCGAGCTCTGCGCTGGCGCCCATCTGCTCGCGGACTGTGTGCCAGAGTGCGCGGTGGGCCTGCTCCAGGTCGTCGCGCACCAGCCGCAGCAGCGTGCTGGTGCCCTCCGAGCGCGAGACGACCCAACCGCCATCGCTGAGGACCTTGAGGTGGCGGCTGACGGTGGACTGGGGGAGCTGCACGATGCGGGCGAGCTCGCCGACGGAGAGCTCTTCCTTCTCCAGCAGACGGAGCAGGCGCAGGCGCACCGGCTCGCTCAGGGCGGTGAGCCGATCGACCAGGGATGTTTGCGCGGCCTTGTTCATCCGTATATCCGGATGGACTATACATTACCTAGGGTGCTCCAGTCAAGGCCGCAGGGGCGGGTGCAACGGTTTTTCAGTCGCCTGAAGTCACCAGTTTGCCCAGACCACCAGAATCGCGCGGGCCCTACTTCACGGGGTCGGGGTCGGCGGGTGCTTCGACCGGCGGCTTGCCCTCGAAGGGGTTGAACGGCTGGAGCGGGTTCTCGAAGACGCGGGCATCCCATTCGTCGGGGCGGAGAGCGAAGGTGGGCCCGCTGATGGCGCCCGACTCGGCGATGCGGCGGGTGACCTCGGCGTTGCGAGGGGCGACCCACGCGGCCATACGGAGCCGGCGGATGGCCTCGGGGCGCTGGCCCATGGAGCGGTGGTAGTCGTAGAGGGTCACGTGCGGCTGCCACGAGCGGCCCGCATCGACCTTGGCCGAGGCGAGGAGGGCGACAAGCGCGGTGTCCTTGTCACCCTGGCGCAGGGCGAAGCGGCCCAGCCGCAGCCAGTCGTCCATGGTCTGCTGCTCGAGCGCTTCGCTTTTGAGCAGGCGGTAGAGCTCATCGCGCCGGCCGCCGGCGAGGAGCGCATCGGCCAGCGATTCGGTGTACTCGGGCGTACGCGGCGACTGCGTGTGCAGGACGCGCAGGTGCTCGGCGGCCTTGGCGTAGTCGCCCGAGCGCATGTACGCCTTGGAGAGGTTGTAGCGGGCGGCCTCGTCGCCTGCGCGAAGCGCGAGGTACTGCTCGTAACTCTCGATGGCGACCTGGTTCTGGCCGGCGTCGAAGTAGATGTCACCTTTGTTCTTATACGACGATGCGGGCGTGCCGCACGCGCCGAGCAGGAGCGTGCAGGCGAGCGCGGCGGTGACAGAAGCGCGGATGGACAGCAGGGGGTTGAGGTTCACGGGGCGATGGTATCGGCCCGGCCGGTGGAGGAAAGCCCCGGAAAGGAACCGGCGCCGGCCGGGAGGGCGATCCGGTCACGCCCGGCGGGAGGGGGGCCGGGGGTAGTAGGATGGCGTGTGATGAACGGGCCCTTGCTGCAAGTTCGCGACCTGCGGGTGCACTTTCCGGTGCGGACGGGGGTGCTGCAGCGGGTTTGCGACCATGTCCGCGCCGTCGATGGCGTCAGCTTTGAGGTGCCGCGGGGGAAGACGCTGGGGCTGGTTGGGGAGTCTGGGTGCGGGAAGACGACGGCGGGGCGTGCGGTGCTGCGGTTGATCCCGGCGACAGGGGGCACAGTGGTGTTCGACGGGGTGGATGTGCTCGGGGCGGGGCGGGCGCGGATGGCGGAGTTGCGCAAGCGGATGCAGATCGTCTTCCAGGACCCCGGCGGGTCGCTCAACCCGCGGATGCGCGTGGAGGAGGTTGTTGGCGAGCCGCTGATCGTCCACGAGCCGGGGGTGCCGCGGAAACGGGTGCGCGAGCGGGCGGGAGAGATGCTCGAGCGGTGCGGCATGCCGGCGGCGGCGATGGACCGCTACCCCCACGAGTTCTCCGGCGGGCAGAAGCAGCGGATCGCGATCGCGCGGGCGTTGATGCTGGGGCCGTCGTTTGTGGTGTGCGACGAGCCGACGAGCGCCCTGGATGTGAGCGTGCAGGCGCAGGTGCTGAACCTGCTGGCCGACCTGCAGCGCGACATGGGGCTGAGCTACCTGTTCATCAGCCACGACATGGCGGTGGTGAACCAGATGTGCGACCGGATCGCGGTGATGCAGGCGGGGGTGATCGTGGAGCAGGGCGAGCGCGAGCAGATCATGCACGCGCCGGCGCACCCGTACACGATCAGGCTGCTGGCGGCGGTGCCGGAGGCGGTAGTCACGCAGCGGGGCTGAGGCCGGGGGACGGCCGAGCGAACGGCGCGCATCTGGGCGGTCGGGCTGGTATCTTGCCCGCATGAAAAAGAAGGGCATCGCGCTGCACTGGCAGATTACGATCGGGCTGGTGCTTGGCATCATCGCGGGCGTCGTGGCCAACCAGCTCTGGACGACGGCGACGTGGGCGGCGGTGGGCGTCAACGACTCCGCGGCGTACATGGCCGGGACGCGGCACGCGCCGGGGACGGCCGATCCGAACGCCGAGGCCGGGGTTGTCGCCGTCACCGTGAAGTTCGCGTCTTCGCTGACGGACTTTGTCGGCAAGCTCTTCCTGCGGTGCCTGCGGTTCATCGCGGTGCCGATCGTGCTCTTCTCGCTTGTGGTGGGCGTTGCGAGCCTGGGTGACCCGCGCAAGCTCGGGCGGATCGGCACCAAGACGCTGATGTGGTTTATCCTGACGACGGTGGCTGCGGCGGTGATCGGGCTGGGGCTGTCGAACGCGGTGAAGCCGGGCGGGGACGCGTTTGTGAGCCCCGAGAAGCGGGTTGAGCTTCTGGCGGCGCAGGCGGCCGGGGCGCAGTCGCGGATCGCCGCGGGGGAGAAGATCCGTTCGGAGGCGTCGGTGTGGCAGCAGCTGATTGACGTGGTGCCGGCGAACCCGTTTGCGGCGCTGGCGAGCGGCGAAATGCTGCAGGTGGTGTTCCTGTCGGTCACGCTCGGATTGGGGCTCACGATGATCCCGCGGGGCAAGTCGGACGTCGTGGTGCGGGTGTGCGACGGGGTGCAAGATGCGCTCATCCTGCTGGTGCGGGCGCTGATGACGCTGGCTCCCTATGCGGTCTTTGCGCTGATGGCCAAGACGGTGGCCGGCCTGGGGCTGGATGTGCTGGGCGCATTGCTTGTCTACTGCCTTGTGGTTCTGGCAGGCCTTGCTCTGGTGCTGACGGTGATGTACCCCACGTTTCTGTGGGCCCTTACGCCGCGGGGGAACAAGGTCGGTTTCAAGCGGTTCTTCAGAGCGCTGGCGCCGGCGCAGCTGCTGGCCATCTCGAGCTCCAGCTCGGCGGCGACGCTGCCGGTCACGATGGAGTGCGCCCGGGACAGGCTCGGCGTCGCCGACGAGATCACCAGCTTTGTCTGCCCGCTAGGGGCGACGGTGAACATGGCGGGCACCGCGCTCTACCAGGCGGTCGCCGCAACGTTCGTGGCGCAGCTTTACGGCATCCAGCTCACGCTGACGGATCAAGCGAGCATCGTGATGCTGGCGACGCTGATCGCGGTCGGCTCGCCCGGTGTGCCGGGGGGGAGCATCGTGATGATGGTGATCGTGCTGGAGTCGATCGGCGTTCCGCCGGAGGGAATCGCGGTGCTGATGGCCGTTGACCGCGTGCTCGACATGGGCCGCACGGTGGTGAACATCTCGGGCGATGCGGCCGTCGCGGCGGTTGTGGCCGCGAGCGAGGGGAAGCTGCTGACGGAGGCAGAGGTGCGCGCGGCAGCTGCGGCTGTGGAGGCGGCGTAGCGAGCCCGGCGCTACCGGCGGTCGATCCCCGTCGTCTGGCTCGGCGGGCTGAACAGGTCGAGGATCACCGAGTCCTCCGTCGCAAACGCCGAATGCGGCAGGTTGCCCGGCAGGTGCAGCACCTCGCCCCCTGACACCACCACCTCGCGGTGCTCCGGCGTACCGGGCGCGCCAAGCCCAAACCGCACCCTGCCGCTCAGCAGCACCGCGAACTGCTCGTTCGCGTGGCTGTGGCTCGGCACATCGCACCCCTTGCTCAACATCACCCGCGAGATCATCATCTGCTCGCCGATGATGCGTCTGCGCGTCAGCAGCGCTATCGGCGCATCCTCTGGCAGGCAATCCCAATTGTGAACAAGCGGGCACTGCTTTGGCATCGGAGGTTCCTTGCTGCGATCCGCCTCAAAGGGTCCAGGGGCGTAGCCACGGGCCATGCTCGTTGAGGTCGCGCGTGAGGGGGTTGGTGTCGACCGGCGTGCGCGTCGGCTTGTTCTGCAGCACGTTGGGCTTGCTGCGGCGGAACTGCCACAGGTCGCCCTCGCGGACGCCGGCCCAGGTGTACTCAAGGCCCTGGCCACCGCCGGTGAACTTGCCGCGGATGCTGATCGCGTCCATCACACCGTCGTCCTCGTGCCCCATGATCTCAACCTTGCGGACCATTCCGCCGCCGACACGACGCACCGTTCCCTTGCCGTCGACTTCGCCTTGGAAGTCGAGGTACTTGCGTCTGTGAAGGGGGAGAGCGTCCGCCGGGAACGCGACGACTTTGGGGTGATCGATGCGGTCCATCACGCGGAACGAGATGAGGCACCGGTCGTCGGGGTCGGTCGAGTCGGCGAATTTCGCCAGGGGGGAGCCGGGCCCGGCACCGACGGGCTGAATCAGCCAGTCGAAGTGCTGTGTGCCATCG
Source organism: Phycisphaerales bacterium (assembly GCA_030680655.1). GTDB lineage: Bacteria > Planctomycetota > Phycisphaerae > Phycisphaerales > UBA1924 > JAJTGZ01. The sequence goes on along the minus strand of JAUXUZ010000038.1, from coordinate 2,811 downwards.
GGGAGGACGTGCTGCAGCAGGACCATGCGGGCCATGGGTGAGGGTAGAGGGCCGCACCCCGGGACGTCAGACGGGTGATTTGAGGGGCTTGCCTATGTCCGATAGTCTCCTGTTCCTGTGCCTTCCCTCTCTTGACCCTCTGCCCGCGGTGCGTATTCTTGTCCCGACGGGTAGTTAGCTCAGTTGGTAGAGCATCGCATTGAAAATGCGAGGGTCCCCGGTTCAAGTCCGGGACTGCCCATTCACGCGTAACGCCCCGGGCCGAACTGGCCCGGGGCTGTTCGTTTTGGGGCATCCGATCGGGGGCAGGGCGTGCGCCCATTGGGCCGAGTTTCTGTTAGACTGTCGATTGCTGCGCCCGCAGACACGCAGCGCACCAGCGGAGCTCCCATGGCCGACCGACTGACCGCAGACCGATCCGAATCCACCTTTGGCGACTACAAGCTCCCGCTGGCGCCCGACCAGGCCGTTGTCGAGGCGACCCGATGCCTCTTCTGCGCTGATGCACCGTGCATCAAGGCGTGTCCAACCGCCATCGACATCCCGCAGTTCATCCGCAAGATCAGCACCGGCAACGACAAGGGATCGGCCCGGACGATCTTTGACTCGAACATCCTGGGCATGAGCTGCGCGCGGGTCTGCCCCGTCGAGGTGCTCTGCGTAGGGGCGTGCGTGTACAACCACCTCGATGCACCGCCCATTCAGATCGGCAAGCTGCAGCGGTACGCCACCGACCGCGCCTTCACGGAAGGATGGCGGTTCTTTGAGGCCGGACCCGACACCGGCAAGTCGGTCGGCCTCATCGGCGGTGGGCCGGCGAGCCTCGCGGCGGCGCACGAGCTTCGTCGGCTGGGGCACCGTTGCACGATCTACGAGAAACGCTCGACGCTCGGCGGGCTGAACGTGACGGGCGTTGCGCCCTACAAGATGCGGGCGGAGCAGGCGGCTGAGGAAGTCGAGTGGGTGCTGGGGATCGGCGGCATTGATGTTCGGCTCAACTCGGCCGTCGGTGAGCAGATCACATTGGAGTCGCTCGAATCCGGGCACGACGCGGTGATGATCGGCGCGGGGCTCGGGGCCGACTCGCGGCTCGGCGTTCCCGGTGAGGACCTGGCGGGCGTGCTGGGGGCTGTCGAGTGGATCGAGCGGATGAAACTCGCTCGCGTAGCGCTTGAAGGTGTCCGTCGGTGCGTCGTCGTGGGCGGGGGGAACACAGCGATCGACGCCGCGCGCGAAGCGAAGGGGCTCGGCATCGCCGACGTGATGATGCTCTACCGCGGCGACGAGGGGGGAATGTCGGGGTACGAGCACGAGTGGCACGCGGCCAAGGCCGAGGGTGTGCGCGGCGAATGGCGGGCGTTGCCGGTGGCGTTCGAAGGGGCAAAGGGTGTGCAGCGGGTCCGTTGCACGCGTCTTGACGCATCGAAGAAGCCGATCGCCGGCTCGGACTTCACGATCGATGCGGAGTTGGTGCTGGTCGCGATCGGCCAGTCGAAGCTCGGCGACTCGTTTGCAAAGTTGGCGGGTGTGCGTGTCGAGCGGGGGCGGGTCGTCACCGATGCCAACGGCTTCGCCGGGCGTGCCAAGTGGTACGCGGCCGGTGACTGCGCCAACGGCGGCAAGGAAGTGGTCAACGCGGCTGCGGAAGGCAAGGCTGCGGCCCGCGCGATTCACCTTGCCCTGGGCGGCAAGGAAGGGGGAGCCCGCAATGGTTGATCTGAGTGTGAACTGCGGCGGCATCAAGGCACCCAACCCGTTCTGGCTGGCTTCGGCACCGCCGGCAAACTCAGGCCTGCAGATCCAGCGGGCGTTCGGCCACGGATGGGGCGGCGCGGTCTGGAAGACGCTGGGTGTGCCGATCCAGAACGTGTCGAGCCGCTTCGGGGCGACGACGATCCGCGGCGTGCAAGGGGCTGGGTTCAACAACATCGAGCTGATCACCGACCGTTCGCTGGATGTTAACTTCAAGGAGATCGCTGAGACCAAGCGGCTGTTCCCCAAGCACGCGGTGGTCGTGTCGCTGATGGTGGAGACACGCGACGAGTGGCGCGACATCATCAAGCGGAGCATCGATGCCGGGGCGGACGGTCTGGAGTTGAACTTCGGCTGCCCGCACGGCATGTGCGAGCGCGGGATGGGTTCGGCCGTCGGGCAAGAGCCGAGCGTCAACCAGGAGATCACCTCCTGGGCGGTGGGCTACTCGACGGTTCCGGTGCTGGTCAAGCTCACGCCCAACGTCTCGAACATCGTGCCCCACGGGCTGGCGGCCAAGCGCGGCGGTGCGCACGGCGTGTCGCTGATCAACACGATCAAGAGCATCATCGGCGTGGACATCGAACGCTTCGTGCCCGAACCGCGGGTGGCCAACGCGAGCACCAACGGCGGGTACTGCGGGGCCGCCGTGAAGCCGATCGCGCTGCACATGGTGGCTGCGCTGGCACGCGAGAAGGCGTTCGGCCTGCCGATCAGCGGGATCGGCGGCATCAGCAACTGGCGTGACGCGGTGGAGTTCATTTTGCTCGGCTCGTCGAGCGTGCAGGTGTGCACCGAGGTGATGCTGCGCGGGTACAAAGTCGTTGAGGACATGAACGACGGCCTGGCCGAGTACATGCGGACGCACGGGTTCACGAAGGTCGAGCAGATGGTCGGCAAGGCGATCCCCGGCTTCAGCGAGTGGGGAGACCTGGACCTGAACTACGAGACGGTCGCGAAGATCGACGCCGACAAGTGCATCGGGTGCCAACTGTGCGTCGCCGCGTGCCACGACGGCGCCCACCAGTGCATCCACCCCAGCGGCAAGGAAACGCGCGT
>JAUXUZ010000021.1 GCA_030680655.1 Phycisphaerales bacterium | reverse complement strand
CCTCCTTTCTGTCCGCCCGAGGCTGCGCGTTGGAAAGGGCGAATCTGGGCCATCGGGTTTGTATCTTGTCCGGATGGAACCGTCACCCGCTTTTGTGACGTATCCCTACGTACACTGGTCGCCGCGTCTTGTGGGGACGATATTCGGTGGTCACCGCCGATCGGGCGCGGGCACAGGGTATCGAGCGACCTCTTCACCCCACAACGCACCACCCCCTCTCAGGAGGCGGGCCTGAGCCGTTTCTGTCGTCCACAGCCGTTGCCAGAGCCGTCATGAGCAGTCCGACAAACCCGAACCCGAACCCGCCCGAACCTTCAAAGAAGCCCAGCGCCCAGCCGCCGCGGGCGGACCTCGCCGAGACCAGCCCGATCGCGCCGACGGCGGGTGCACGCGGGAACGGAGGCGCGGGGGCCGGTGGAATGGAAGGGGCGGAAGGGACCAGAGCGACGGGGGGGGCGGGTGGAAGCGGCGAGGGGATCGGCAGCCTGACGGGCGGGCCGCTGACGGACTCAAAGTCGGGCTCCAAGGGTGACCCCAACGAGCGGACGCGCACGGCGACCTCGAACATCGACACGTTCGTCGGCAGGCTGGTTGTTGACCAGGGCCTGGCGACGCCCGAGGAAGTGCAGCAGTGCCTTGAGCACGCGCGCTTGCAGGTGCAGGAGGAGAACCAGCGTTCGCTCGTCGAGCTGCTGGTGAGCAACGACTACATCACCAAGCGCCAGGCGACGCGCCTGAAGACGCAGGCCGAGGCGGAGCGCGGGAGCCAGCAGATCCCCGGGTACAAGGTGCTCAGCAAGCTGGGGCAGGGCGCGATGGCGACGGTGTGGCGTGCGCGCCAGCTGAGCCTGGACCGGCACGTGGCGATCAAGGTGCTGCCACGCAAGTTCACCCACGATGTGCAGTTCATCGAGCGGTTCTACGCCGAGGGTCGCGCGGCGGCGCAGCTGAACCACCCCAACATCGTGCAGGCGTACGACGTGGGCAAGGCGGGCGAGTTCCACTTCTTCGTGATGGAGTTTGTGGATGGGCGGACGGTCTTTGACGACATCGACAAGCACAAGCGGTACCCGGAGAAGGAGGCGATCGAGATCGCGCTGCAGGTGGCCGAGGCGCTGCAGCACGCCCACGAGCGCGACCTGATCCACCGCGACGTGAAGCCGAAGAACATCATGCTCACCAAGGAGGGCGTCGCGAAGCTGGCCGACATGGGCCTGGCCCGTGCGCTCTCGGATTTCGAAGCGGCCGAGGCCGAAAAGGGGAAGGCCTTCGGCACGCCGTACTACATCTCGCCCGAGCAGATCCGCGGCGAGGTGAAGATCGGCCCGCCGGCGGACATCTACTCACTGGGGGCGACGCTCTATCACATGGTGACGGGCGCGGTGCCGTTTGACGGCAAGAACCCGTCGGACGTGATGCACAAGCACCTCAAGGGCGAGCTGGTGGCGCCCGACCACGTCAACCCCAAGCTGTCGGCGGGCATCTCCGAGGTCATCGAGATGATGATGGCCAAGGACCCACGCAAGCGGTATCAGGCGGCCAAGGACCTGATCGTGGACCTCAGGGCGGTGCGCGAGGGGCGGCACCCTCCCATCGCCCACAAGGATGTCGGCGGGCTGGACATGGCGGCGCTGGCCAAGGCCGAGGCGTCGGCCGAGGCGGAGATCCAGGTGGACTCGTCTGCAGGTAGCGGGCACGGCATCGCGGTGTGGCTCTTCGCCACCATGTGCGTGCTGCTGGTGGTGAGCGTGATTGTGAACTTCGTGCTGTTCTTCGCCCGTGAATAAGCAGGGCCCGCGAGTAGGCAGGGCCCGCGAGTAGGCAGGGCCCGTGACTAAGCAGGGCCCGGGCGTGAGCGGTTCTGGCCTCGGCACGCTCGAACGGGCCGTTCTCAGAGCGCGCCTGATTCCCTGCATATCCGCGGATTGTGGGTTGCTCGGGGGGCGATTCGGTGTTAGGCTTGTGCGACGGCGAGGATTCTCCTCTGCCGTTTTCCCAAGTGAGCGTACCCCTTGATGACCGTGACGCAGCGTTGCCGTTTGAACCACCTCTCATGAAGAGGTCAAGCGTCCATGCTGCGCTCCTCGTCACCGGCCTCCACCGTGGAGCCGGGTCGTTCTCTGTTGCCCCCTAGTCCCCAGGAGTCTTGCCCATTAGCCGCTTCTCCCGCCCAGGCCCCGGTGGCCCCCCGCAACGCACGCGCGTCAACCACTTCATCCGCATCACACCCATCCGCGTCGTCGGCGCGGCGGGCGAACAGATCGGCGTCATCGAGACGCCCGTCGCGCTGAAGATGGCGGAAGAACAGGGGCTCGACCTTGTGGAGATCTCGCCCGAGGCGCGTCCGCCCGTGTGCAAGATCATGGACTTTGGCAAGTTCAAGTACGAGCTGAGCAAGCAGAGCAAGAACAAGGGCGCCAAGGCGAGCGAACTGAAAGAAGTCCGTCTCGGCCGCTCGGTGAAGATCGACCCGCACGATGTGGGCATCCGCGTCAAGCAGGCCCGCCGGTTCCTTCTCGAGGGCAACAAGGTGCAGATCACCCAGCGCTTCCGCGGGCGTGAGATGGCCCACCGCGAGATCGGCATCAACCGGCTTGCGGAGATCGCCAAGACGCTCGCCGAGGTCGGCAAGATCGAGGCCCCGCCGCGCTGGAACGGCCCGCAGGCGTACATCATCGTCGCGCCCGACAAGGTCAAGTGCGAGGCGATCAAGCGCGCCGAGGCCAAGGCCCGCGCCGAGGCGCTCAAGCGGGGCGAGAAGATCAAGGAAGAGGTCATCCCCGAGCTGCCAGACGATGACGATGATGACGACGATCTGTTGGATGAAGTAGACGGCCAGGAGGGTGACGGCCCTCAGCCCGAGCCAACCGCGGAGCCGACCGCCGAGGCACCCCGGCCAGACGCAAAGGCGTGAGATCAAGCGATTGAGTTGACCAGAGGCCCGGGCGTTGCCCGGGCTTTTTTCGTTTGCGAGGCGGGCTCCGCTGGGCGGAGACATGCTTCACGCTTCCGCTAGTCGTGGCGCAGGGCCTGGATCGGGTCCTGGCGCGCGGCCATCATGGCCGGGTAGAGCCCGAAGACCACGCCAGTCACCGTCGCGACACAAAAGGCGAGGATGATGTAGAAGCCGGTGACACGTGTCGGCAAGTCGGCGGTGGCGGGGAACCACGCGCCGATCAGCGGCGCGCTGTGGAGGCGTTGCACGCCCCAGCCGATCAGCAGCGTGAAGCTGACGCCGCTGGCGACGCCGATCACGCCGCCGATGACGCTGAGCACGCCGGTCTCAACCAGGAACTGCCAGACGATGTGGCGCTTGGTCGCCCCCAGCGCGCGGCGGATGCCGATCTCGCGGGTGCGCTCAGTGACGCTTGCGAGCATGATGTTCATGATGCCGATGCCGCCCACCAGCAGCGAGATGCCCGCGATGGCGCCGAGCACAAGCTGCCACAGCCGGGCGGTGCGCCGGGCCTCCTCGAGCAGCTCGAAGGGGACGATCATCGTGACGTCCTTCATGCCAGGCCTGCGGACGTCGACGGCGCGCCGGATCATCTCCGCGTAGGCCAGCACCGACTCGCGGTCGGGCGCTGTGAAGTAGACCTCGCTCACCTCCACCGCGTTGAGCGAGCGGTTGCCGCTGGCGAAGCGGTAAACCAGGTCGCCGAAGACCTCGGTAGCGGTGGTGATTGGCAGGTGCAGGTCCTGGTTGATGTCGCGGAAGCTCTGGCCCGCGCCCTGGCCGCCGGCGAGGCCGACGGGCGCCAGGATGCCGACGACCTTGAGCGCGCGGGAGTCGATGCGGATAGTCGAGCCGAGGGGGTCTTCATCCTGGCTGAAGAACTTGCGGGCCACTTCATCGCCGATCACCGCGACCATCGCCTGCTCGTTCAGGTCGTCCTGCGTGAGGTAACGCCCGCGAGCGACGCGCAGGTTGGCCACCTGCAGGAAGTCGGGCGTGGTGCCGAAGGCCTGGCTGGTGAGGCGGAGCGGCCCGCGCAGCATCTGGCCCCCCACTTCCTTGAGCGGGACGATCGCCTCGAGCTGGCCGGAGAACTGCTCGTTGAGGATGCGCATGTCGGCGCGGGTGAGCCCGAACCGGTTGGTGAAGCTCGACCGTGACCCCTGCCCCTGCTGGCTCTCGGCCGGCTGCGACGAGCGCACGATGATGTTCTTGGCGCCGAGCCGCTCGAGCTGCGCCAGCGCAGCGGCCTTGGCCCCCTCGCCGATGCCGCCGTTGGCGATCACCGCCGCCACACCCAGGATGATGCCCAGCGCGGTCAGGATGGACCGCAGCATGTGCCGGCGCAGGTTGCCGAGGCCGAGACGGATGATTTCCCAGACGAAGGCCATGTGCCAAACGGTAGGGCGCAGAGGCTCGCCACTTCGGCGCTGCGCTCGCGGCCGGGCCGGTCAGCCTCAGGCCAGCCCGTAGAAGTCGCGGATCGCCTCAGCCGTTTCGGGGTTACTCAGGACGGCGATAAACAGCGTGACATACGACACGAGCATGCAGGCCCACAGGCCCTTCAGCCAGCCGCGGTCGTTGACCGCAAAGAGCCAGAAAAGCGTAACAAAGCCGGTGATGCCGACGAAGAAACTGAGGATCGCGCACACTGCATAGACCGTTTCGCCGTCGCGGAACTGGCACGCGATGATGGTGATGTAGAGTCCAAAGCCCAGCGCGCTGAGCAGGAGCAGCGCCGGCACGGCCATCGCGGAGGTCACGAGGGCACTGACAGCACAACCAACAGTGAGCAGGCCGAATCCGACGACGATCCATGTAACGTCGAGCGGCTCGCGGCGCTCTTCCTTCTCCGCCTTCTGCCGCTCCACCCGCGTCGTCACCCTTGAGCCGCGCTTTCGGTCGTAGCCGCAGCGCATGCACAGGCGCTGCTCGCCTGACATGAATCCGTGGCATTTGGGGCAGCTCTGCGCTTCGGGCAGGTCGATCGGCTGCGTCTTGGCCTCGATCATCGCGGCGGAGCGCAGGTCGAGCCCGTCATCGTCGAACCCGTGCTGCATCGGCGGTGGCACGACCTTTGGCGCCGGCGCAGCGGCGCTGCGGGCTTGCCTGTTCAAGCACGCCTTGCACGTGTAGCGTCCATGCTCATCCTTGACGCGCGGACGGTCAGCGCAGTCTGCGTTGCAGACGGTGCACACCTTTGTTGCGGTAGCGGCCATTGGGGTCCCCTATGAGCGCCGGGTTGAGTACCGGGGCGGATCGATCTCCCAGAACGGGGATCGGTTCACACCCGGATGATGCCCGAAAAAACCGTTTCGTCAAGAGTGAACGCACCCCGTACGTTCGCTAACCTCGCCCCCCAGTCCCCTCCATGGCCTCAGATGCCGGTTTCTCACTCCCCAGGGGACTAATCGAGGCGGGAACCGCTTTGCGGACGCCTGGACCTACTTCCCCAGCACGCCCTTGAGGTAGTCCCCGGTGTAGCTGCCGGGAGTGTTGGCGACGGCCTCGGGCGTGCCGCTGGCGACGATCGTGCCGCCGCCGGCACCTCCCTCGGGGCCCAGGTCGATGATCCAGTCGGCGCACTTGATGACATCAAGGTTGTGCTCGATGACCACCAGTGTGTTGCCGGCATCGACAAGGCGCTGCAGCACAGTGACGAGCTTGCGGATGTCTTCAAAGTGCAGGCCGGTGGTCGGCTCGTCGAGCACGTAGAGCGTGTGCCCGCCGATGCTGCCGACGCCCGAGCCCGCGGCGTCACCGCCGGCGAGCTCGGTCGCGAGCTTGACGCGCTGCGCCTCGCCGCCGGAAAGCGTGGTCGCGTTCTGGCCGAGGGTGAT
>JAUXUZ010000020.1 GCA_030680655.1 Phycisphaerales bacterium | reverse complement strand
GGGGCCGCGGGTGACGTACCAGTACGGGATGGAGTTTGTGACGGTTCCGGGGGGGAACCAGGTCTATCCGGGCGGTCACCCTAACGATCCAACGGGTGCTGCATCGGCTGTCGGCCGCGGCGCGGTGGCGGAGGACTTCCGCATCGGGCGGTACGAGGTGGGTCGTGCTTCGTGGAACGCGTTCTTCAACGCCGCCGAGCAGGTGCGCATCGCCACCGGGCAGCCGATCCCGTGGCTGAGCCTGCCGGGAGGGCTCAGCGGCGGGGGGCAGTACGGGCGGACGGGGAACATCAGTTGGCGCACCGCGGCGATCTACTGCAACTGGCTGCACAACGACCAGGCGCTGACGCGCGCGGCGTTCATGAGCGGGGCGTACGACGTGAGCACGTTCACCTTCGGCAACGGCGGGTTCAACGACCAGCTCACGCACTCGCCGGGCGCGCGGTTTTTCATCCCGTCGATGGACCAGTGAATGCGTGCGGGGTTCTTTGACCCCAACCACAACAGCCCGCAGTACGGCAACTGGTGGCAGTTCGGGCACGCCAGCGACGTCGCCGCCTGGCCGGGACTACCGCGGCAGTTCGGCGAAGCCAATTACGGCTTCAGCACACCCAACCTCGAAGAGTTCACCGTGCCGCTGGGGGCGTATTCGAACGTCCAGAGTCCCTGGGGGCTGTTCGATGTCAGCGGAGCCAGCACGGAGTGGATTGAGGAGCCGTTCTATTCTTTGGGGAGTCCAGGAACGGCCTTGCCCACTGGGCGTTACCACGCCGGTACTTTCTTGACCGGTTCTTCATCTGAGATTTTCCTGTCTTTAGGAGGGATTGGCGGTCAGTCGGACCCCATTGATGATGCCTATTGGTACGGGTTCAGGTTGGCGGCAGTGGTTCCCTCGCCGCAAACTGGAATACTGCTCATGCTTTGGGGTACTCTCCTGCTTCGCCGCCGAAGAGGAACGCACCCATGCTCAAGCAATTCGCAGTTCTTGCAGCAACGTTGATCGGATTGCCCGCGCTCGCTGGCACGCTAACGGTCGAGATTAACGATCCGTCTGCTACTCCGGCGACCCACACGTATCAGCACACCGGGTTGTTGCCGAGCACAATCGGCCCGGTGACGTTCGGTGCGGGAAGCGAACCGGACATTACGATTGAACTCGGAGCGGTCTCCAGCCCGATCACCATCCGGATCTTTGATAGCGCGACGTCGGGCACCAGCTCCGATCCTCAAGTTGGCATCGGGCGGCTCAAGTTGAACGGAAGCGCATCGGCAACCGGCCGATTAAGCGTGCTCGTCGCCGATGGTGACCAGCTGTTTCCTGCGACGCTCTCTCTTGCAGATGGCCTGCGTCCTGGCCTGACCACCTTCGGCGGAACGCTCCCAAGCACTTCCTTCTCCGACTCGCAACAAGCCCACGACTACGACCAGTACCCCTGGGCCAGCGTCAACAGCGGCGGAGATTCAAACGCCTACGACACCGACCCCAACACGCCCGGCTTCCAGGTCGACGACCGTCTCCGCGGCATCATCATCCCCGACCCCTCGCTCCGCCGCCAGACCGTGCTGGCCGCGGTGGTGAGTCAGGACGTCTGCCCCGGCTGGGATGCGGAGGTGGGGAGCAAGGGACGCATCGAGGTCGGCCAGGTGCTGCGCCTCCACGCCATCGGCTCGGTGCAGAGCGACGGCACCGTGATCGACGGCAACATCAACGCGCACGTGATCGCCATCGCGAGAGACCAATACCTCACCTACGGCGACATCAACGACCCGCCGACGCCGACGCTTCCGGGTGTTGCCGTCGCTCCGTCCACAACCGGATTCCGTGCCATCGAGAACGTTACCGGGGGCAACGCCATCCGCGGCAGCGTGATCGCTCGCGGCCGCGCATATGACGATGGGCTGGACGCCACAACCGGGAGCTTTGTCGGCGTCCGCTAGAACCCGCGCGATGAGGGGCCCGAACCGCAGTTTTTGGGAGATGTCCCCGCGTACCAGATCGCCCTTCAAAAATGGCGTGACAAGCATTGGATCAACCGCGGCAGCATCTTCAACGTCCGCGTCGGGCCGGGAACTGGGGCCGCGGGGTTCTTCGTCGACATCATCGCTGACAAGGGGCGCATCTACTCCATCCGCAGCACCGGGAAGATAGACGGCAACTACATCAAGGCCGCGGACGGGGTGCTTGAGGTGCGGATTCACAACTGGAACACCGCGCTTGCGGCGGGGCAGCAGGTTGCGCTTGAGAAGAACCTGGACGTATCGGTGATCGAGGCGAGCAGCGGCGACGGCGACACGGGCAGCGTTCAGAAGGTGGGCAACTTTGCCGGAGACGCTGCGTTGGGGCTTCCCGCCGATGGCTACGAGGTGACGCTGGCCAAGGCGCGGAACCAAGGTGCGGTCTACCTGGTCGAGACCAAGGGGGAGTTCCGCGGCACGGTGCGGTGCACCAACCTGATCGACGCGGGTGACCAGCGGCCTGAGTACCGTGACTCTAGGGGACGTTCGGGGCTGATCGTGTGGGACGGGTTGCAGGCGCGGAACGAAGTGCCGGCGTCGAGCCCCTCGCTGGATGTGGGGCACCTGGCGCACAACGTGTGCATACTGGCACCCTCGCTCCACGAGATCAACATCGGCTGGCAGTTCAAGGGGAGCATGGTCGCGTTCGGGGCGAGGCGGTACGCTGATCAAACGGTTGCGCTGCCGATTCTGCAACGTGTCGTCATCCCGGGCGACAACACGGCTATCAGCGGCGGGTCGGTGTATTCACTTCATATCGGCGACAACGCCGGGGACGACAATGGCCAAGGCCAGTCGCCGCAGGTGTACTTCGGCATGGTGCCGGGGTTTGTCGGTGGGTTTCGCCCGCCATTGAACCTGAACCCGGCTGAGCCGGCGCCGGGCGAGGAAACCACATTGCAGCCGATGGTTGCTGACCCGCGCGTCAACGTGAATGGTGCGGTGAACGCCAACGGCGATTCTGTGCCAGATGGCCCGACCGCGGTGTCTCACTTTCATCCACTGCTATGGGACCACGATCGCTGGTTGTGGAGCCACCCCAAGCGAGGGGGCGGCTTCCCGGACGAATATGGGCTAGATGGCGGAGCGCTGGATTCGGTGATCCGCGCGGAGGTCTCACTGCCTCCGAAGTCGCAGGTTTAAGGGATGCACCAGCGCATCTTCGAGCACGAAGAGCCCAAGCAAGCGAGGACGGGGTGGTATCGGCCGCGGATGGAGGCGCCGATCATCGCCAAGGTGCTGATCCCAGCGGAGTTTGGGGCAAGGTTCTACGATTACGGCGGAGTGTTTGAGGGCGTGGTGTGGTCGGGGATCATCGAGTATCTACCTTTCCCGCCGCACAGTATCTGGAACTGGCACTCCGTGATCGCGGACAGGTACGCGATGACGGGCCAGAACTCGTCGGTAGGTCGTGTCGGTCCGGGTGGTGACATCTGGGGTGCGAACCTGAGTCTGCGGGTCGCGCGGGACATGTGCGGGGAACTGCACACTTCGTCGGTCAGTCAGGGCGCGAACTTCGGCGGACTCTCGCTGGGCATCGCCATTGGCTGCCGGCTGGGAGACGCCGGCAACTGGCCCTACCCGAGCTTTGCCAACGGGGTTGAAGACCCGCTCTACGCTGCGTCGGTTGAGCCTACGCCGCGGGGACGGGCGCAGATCGGGCCGACCGAGTTTGAGGCGGACGTCGCGCCGAAGTGACCTGCCCCCGTTTTCTGTACCAGCCGCTATGAGAGTCGTGGAAGGGTAGTCGAACA
>JAUXUZ010000018.1 GCA_030680655.1 Phycisphaerales bacterium | reverse complement strand
ACCACGGAATGATGCAGGTCACAGGGATCGACGGTGAGGACCACACGTGGGACCTCGTTGGTGCGGGCTTCGGGCTCGCCGCCGACCTCGGCTACGTCGGAACGGTTGCAGGGTTCGTCACCAACGGGTCGGTGGCGGTGGTCCGAATCGCCTTCAAGCTGATCTCCAAGATCGACAATGGGCACACCATCAGGCTCATTCTGGGGCACGGCGACGACGTACTTAAGAGCGTCAAACGCCTCATCTACTACGCGATGAAGCACGGTGACCCGTACCTGCAAGGACTTCTCGACCGCCTGCGCACCAACCCCGCATCGGTCTCGGCCGGTGAGATCGCCGCCGCCAGTGCTTTGTTCATCAGCAAGCAGTCCGACCGGATCGTCAACAGCTATCGGCGGATGAAGCACTGCCGCGCTGTGCAGGTGATGGGGTCGATGGTCGACGCCTCTGGCGCGCCGCTGATGATCCGCACGTACGAAGAAGGAGTTCTGGCTGTCAACAAAGCAGTCTTTGACCGGGTTAAGCGCGTCGCGCTTACTCCCCGAGGTGCAGAAGGCTGGTACATTGTTGCCCGGATGAACAATGTGCCGGATGCGGACAATGTGGCCTCTGCGCTCCGCGGCACACTCGATGCCGCGAACAACCCTGCGGCTGATGAGTTGGCGGATGCTGCTTTGGAAAATGTGGGATTGGCCTGCGCGAAGACGGCCGACGACTTCTCGCCAGGGCACGCACGTGCGGTGCAGAACGCCGCTCATAATGCAGTGCGGGCGTACGATTCAAATCTCCGCGGCTTGGTGCTTGGGCACATCGGCCTCAACCCCGACGGCACCAAGCGAGCCTTCGCCACGATGGCGGAGTTTGAGGCGCTGCGGGTGCTGCCGGTGGATAATCTCAATGATGTGCAACGGCTCGCCATACATGCAATCCGCGCAGGTGTGATCAAGCCGCTCGCCGGAGCGCGCGTCACCAAAGTGGTGCCCCTCTCTTCGCGGTTCTTGCCCGGACCTCACGGGCCGACTGAGATTCCCGGCGCGATGTCGTACCTTCAGAATGGGCACGCGGGCTTCGGGGGCTATTTTATGCGGCAGACCGACATCCCCGCGCCCCCCGCCAGCGTCATGAACCGCATCCGCAACGACTACGACGGCAGCCCGCTGATGCCGACCGACGGCTACGCCGTCATGGAAACCAATCTGACGCAGGCGATGGCCGACACGACCAGGACGCCCGTAAACTCGGTACCGCCGGGTGGACTGGCGAGTGAGTACGTGCAGGTGACCGATGGCCTCCCCTGCACGGGCAACGGTTTCGCCGGCTCGGTTGACGGCCACCTAACATCGGAATAGAAGACACGAACTTTCAATGCCGACGTCGAAGTTACCACCCTCAGCTTTAAGAACGCCAACGGGACGCCGAACGCGATCACGATTGGCGATGTCACCACTGATCGGTGGGTGCTCAGGACGAATCCGATGAACCCGGAAGAGTTCCAGTGGTTTCCACTGCCGCGTACGGAACCTGCCCCATGATGCTTGCGCTACATGACGGTGAGTGGGTTAGTGCGCAGCGAGTCAGTCGTACGGGAAAAGCGTGTTCGCTGGCCGTACGCTGCGGCGCGGAAGCGTGGGCGCGTTCGCATGACTTTCAGCGGTACTGGAGCGGGGCGTTCTGGAGCAAGTACTTCCCCGAGACGACCGGTATTCGCTTCTTCCCACACCTCTCGGTCCGCGGCTGCCGCGTGACTCCGTGGCAGTGGCACCCAGCGGCGGAGGAACCGCGGCTCATGGTCTTCATGGAGCCGGAAGACCTTAACCTCTCTTGCTACTTCCTCAAGCCCCCTGCCTTCAAAGGCGAGGAGATCATGCGGGCGATGCGGGCCGACGGCTGGGGGTGGGATCAGCGCGAAGGAGGCTGGAAGTACTTCCATGTAGATGAACTCGAGAAGATCGAAGGCCCGCCGCCGGAGGGGGCGTTCTGAAACCGATGGTTCACTGTCACGCCCGGCGCACAACACACTACAGCCCGCAGAGCCGGGCTGTAGTGGCACGGTGCAATGCCACGCTCCCGTCCCACTCGACGTCTCGATCGCCGGCAGCCCACCCCCAGCGGGCGTGCTCTACTGCGATGGCGTGCTCCCCTGCACACGCAACGGCTTGGCCGCAAGCGTGGATGGCCACCTGATGCCGGAGATCATGATACCTCATGCCAATCCCGCCAAGTGCGAACCCGATGTTACCGTGATGCACTTCAAGAACGCCGATGGCACGGCGATGACGGTCCCGCTTGGTCAGTATGGGTCGAGCGATCGATGGGCGCTAAGGCTGAACGACCCAACGAACCCTCTTCTGGGCTACAGGTGGGAGGCATTGCCGTGATTCTTTGCCGGGAAGGACAGATGTGGTTCACCAGCACAGGCGTTGATCGCAAGCGAAATCAATGCGGAGTCCGATGCGGACCGCAGATGCCGCACCCTGAGAGTTTTCTTCCGCTTCCGCCCGCTGGTGCTTTGATGTACGGCCTCCGACCTTTTGACGTCATGGTTTTCTATCCCGAGATCCGCTACCGCGGCGTTCGAGTACTGCCATACTCTTGGCACCCTACGGAGACTGAGCCGGTTCTGCTGGTGGACGTCTATCCCTACGACCGCGACCTTTACGCCCGCTACTTCCTCAAACCGCCCAAGGACCACGACGAGATGCTTCGCGCGCTGAAACTAGATGGCTGGGACGTGTACGACGGGCGCGAAGGCGCGTGGAAGTATGTGCACGTGGATGAACTTGAGAAGATCGAAGGCCCGCCGCCAGAGGGGGCGTTCTGAGGCCCTGACCGTGCCGACAAACTTCGGACTCCCTCCCATTCAGTTCTTGGAGTCGCGGATGGCGCGCCAGTTCTCGGCCTTGCCGTCGGCGTATTCCCAGACCGTCACCTTGATGCGGCGGGCGCCCCACTTGAGGGCTTCCTCGTGGGTGGGGAAGAGGACGTCGAGGCGGTTGCCCTTGATCGCGCCGCCGCGGCCGATGAACTCGTCGCGTGCATCCGAGCAAAGGGGACGAACCTGTCCCTCGCCCAGCGCAACGCGATCAACACGCTGCGGAATCGGATCGAGAAGCCTCCGGTGATGGCGAAGATCATGCCCCTGAGACGGTTACCCCAATCCGAGTTTGATCCACAGGCGGGCGGGTTCGCGGACGAGTTGCTCGAGAACAACAGCGTGCTCTCCGGCGGGTCGCTCTGCGATCCAGCCGACATCGCCGGTGCGACAAACTTCAATGCACTGAACGACACATTGCGTCTTGACTACCCGAGCTCGGCCCACCTGCCTAGCGAGGGCTATGCGGTTGTGGAATGCCGAGGCTTTGCTATTCACGACAGCGCCAGCATTCCTCGTGGACACGGCTACCAGACCGGAAATGGCGGTGAGTACATCGCCGACAGACCCTATCCCTACACCGGCAGCGGCTTCACCGCCGACAAGAACGGCAAGCTCATCCCGGAGTGGACAGCGCCGCCCAACACGGAACTTGGAGTAGGCTCCACAATGAAGTTCCGTACACCACAGGGAAACCCGCTGCCACAGACCCGGTCTGTGAACGGAGTGTCGAGGACGGCGAGCGACTGGGTGTTGGCACCCGTCGCAGGGCAACCCGGACGCTTTGAATGGGTGCCGCTATGAGTCCAATCATTTGCGTTCATGCGGGCATTCGCGCTTTGTGCTACCCAAGTACTGATGGTCGCGGTGCGACCATCAGTGCAGGCATCCCAGGCGATTTTCAAGCCGCCGGGTTCAAGCGCTGGGCAAGTGGTCCACACGATTGGACCAAAGTGATTACGACTCCAGAAGGTACTCGCTTTTTTCCTGAAGTACGCTGGCGCGGCTCACGGATCTCCATTTCGAGTTGGTCAGCGAGGCATCCCGACAAACCGACGCTCTGCTGCGTGGTCGGACGCGACTGGATCGACCCAGCGGCCTGGTTTAGGCTCGCTGGCGTCAAGCCGTCACAGATCGACCCCGAGGAGTTAATGCGGTTGTGCGCGGAACTCGGCTGGAACTACGACATCCGGGACGACATCGGCTACCGATACTGTACGATCGACGAACTCGAACTGATCGAAGGCCCGCCGCCGGAGGGGGCGTTCTGAAACCGATGGTTCACTGTCACGCCCGGGAGGCTCAGCCACGGGATCGCCTGCCCGGTGGCGATCCGCACCTGCTCCGCCGCGTTGAAGAACGCGTTCCACGAAGCACGACCCACCTCGTACCGCCCGATCCGGAAGTCCTCCGCCACCGCGCCGCGGCCGACAGCCGATGCAGCACCCGTTGGATCGTTAGGGTGACCGCCCGGATAGACCTGGTTCCCCCCCGGAACCGTCACAAACTCCATCCCGTACTGGTACGTCACCCGCGGCCCC
>JAUXUZ010000243.1 GCA_030680655.1 Phycisphaerales bacterium | reverse complement strand
TCAGCCCGCACGGGGCACCCCGCCCCATCGATCTCGACCTCCTGCTGGTGCGGGATGTCGCCATCAACACCCCCGAGCTCACCCTGCCCCACCCGCGCATGCACGAGCGGGCGTTCGTGCTGGTGCCGCTGGCGGACGTCGCGCCGGGCTTGCATGTGCCCGGCACCGGCGGGCCCGGGCAGCCGCCCTTGACGGTCGCGCAGCTCCTGGCGCGGCTCGGCCCGCTCGGCGCCGGCGCGGTGCGAAGGATTGACCCATGATGCCCGCAATCGTGGCCATGTTCATCGCGGCGTGCGGCGCGGCCGGACAGATTGGCACCGCCCAACCCAAGCCCGAGCCCACCGTCGAACTGTCGGCAGCGCGGGTCTTCACCGACGCCCGCGAGGCGGCGCGGTCGGCACCGATCGCCGAACGCCTGACGGTGACGGTCAAGCAGCCCGAGCACACGCCGCTGAGCGCAGCCCTGGTCCTGCGCATCGCGCCCGGCAAGCAGCGAGACGGCGCCGACACGCTGGTGAGCATCGACGCGGGCGACCTGCGGATCCACGCGCGGGGCGGCACGAAGGACGAGCCGGGCGAACTGATCGCCGTCTCGGTCTCCAACCCCACCGCCTATTACCGCACAGCCCTGGATGGCCCGCCGACGGCCGCCGCGATTTCGGCCGCGCTGCTGCCGCTGCCGTTGCCGACGCTCGCGGTCTACTTCGCTGTTGAAGGTCAGGCGCTGGCCGAACCGACGCCGCTCACTGGCAACATCGCGTGGAGCGCAGTCAGCCTCCCGATCAATGACCTTCGCCCGCCCATCACCCTCACCGGGACCATTGACGGCAAGCCGGGCGCGTCCATCCTCTTCGAGTATCAACAGGATCGGCTCCGCCTCCGCTCGTTCAGTTCACCGCTCGTCCGCGGCCGGGATGCCCGGGTGCTCCAGGTCACTGCCGCATGGATCGAGCCGGGCGACCCGAAGTCGTGGCTGATCGATGTGAGCGGCCGCACGCGCGTCGAGTCGATCGCGGCGCTGGGCACCAGGGTCGAGCCCCCTTCCCCCCCGCCTGCGCCGACGCCCGAGCCCGAGAAGAAGCCCGCCGACGAGCCGGTGGCAGAGCCGCCCAAGGTCGAGACGCCTTCAACTGCAGCGCCGCCACCCAAGCGCGGCCCCGAGCCTTGAGCGCCACGCGCCCGGGCGCTCGCGGAACGACCACGCCGCCCGCTCAAAAACGGAAGCGACCGGAAGGACGAATCCTCCCGGCCGCGCTGGGTGGCAAATGAGTTTGGGACCGACGTGTTACCCCGCCTGCGAGCGCGGGTGAGCCTGGTCGTAGACGCTCTTGAGCCGCTGGGCCGTCAGGTGCGTGTAGACCTGCGTGGTGCTGAGCGACTGGTGACCGAGGATCTCCTGCACGCTGCGGAGGTCGGCGCCGTTCTCGAGCATGTGCGTCGCGAACGAGTGGCGGAGCGTGTGCGGGCTGATCTTGGGGTCCATGCCGGCCTGCTTGAGGTACTTGTCGAGCTTGCGCCGCACCGAGCGGCTGCTGAGGCGGCCGCCGTGCTTGTTCATAAACAGCGGCAGGCCGCTGTTGCCCTTCGCCCACAGGTTGGCGAAGCGCGGGTCGGTGGCAACAAGGTTGGTGTAGCGCTTGATGGCCGCCAGGGCGTGGCTGCCGACGGGGACGATGCGCTCACGCTTGCCCTTGCCGCGGACGCGCAGGGCCTCGCCGGTGTCGTCGAGGTCGTCGCCGTTGAGGTCAACCAGCTCGCTGACGCGGATGCCCGTGGAGTACATGGTCTCGAGCATGGCGCGGTCGCGCATCCCCAGCACGTCGCGGTCGCTGGGGATGGTCATGAGCTTCTCGATCTGGTCCATCGTGATCGCCTTGGGCAGGCGCTTGCCCTGCTTGGGCGTGCGGATGGCCGTCATCGGGTTGAGCGGGGCGACGCCGGTTCGTTCGGCCCACTTGTAGAACGACCGCAGCGTGGCGATCTTGCGCGCCATCGTCGCGCCCGAGTACGCGTTGGAGGAGAGGTGCTCCAGGAACGTGCGGATCCAGTCGCTGTTGGCGTCGAGCACCTTGTCGGTGATCGTGCCGCCGCCCGGAACCGCCGCGCGGTTGCCCGCGGTGTTGCTGGCGGCCCGTGACAGCCGCGCCTCGTAGGCGCTCTGCTCAACCGGCCCGTTGACGTTCGTGCGGAGCGTCTGCTCGGCCCACTCGAGGTACTGCCGAAGGTCCGCGCCGTAGCAGCGGGCGGTGTAGGCGGAGAAGTGGCGCTCGTCGCCGAGGTAAGCAATGAAGCCGTTGATGACTGGGAGGGTTGACATAGCGGACTCCGGGGGAATGCGGACGTTCGCTTATCGAACCGAACGGGAGGGTGGATAAGCCGCCTCCAAGAACTTTCTTCACGCTGCCGCCACGGATTGTGCGGGCGGCACACGGTTACGGGACCGCCCGCCGGGGGCGCAGGGGGGTAGTCTGGAAACCGGCAGGAACTGCGCCTTGCCAGGCGTTTCCGGCGTCATCGGCGCGGGGTAACCCCCGAGAGGCCCGGGCCCGTAGGAGCAGCCGCCACGGGCCGCACCCTTGCCAGGCGGAGACGCTCAGCGTCGAGCAGTTGGTTCAGCGCCTCGTAGGCGACAAACTGGCCAAACTGGTCCATGTTGGCCGTGTAGCTCCGCCAACCCAGCGGCGCGCGGTAGTCGGTTCGGCCGGCGGCGTACCGCTGCACGCTCATCAGCACCTCGTGGTTGCGGGCGTCAAAGTGGCTCACAATCACGCTCAACGGGCGATCGTCAAAGCGCGTCATCCCCCGCTCGGTCGTGCTGCGCTGCAGGTCGCGGGCGTCCACTCCGCCCGCAAGTGGTTCGCCCGCGGCGAGTGTCGGGCCGCGCCCAAAGAGCCCCAGCGTGAGGCCGATGCGCGGCGGGTCGTAGGGGTCCCACGAGGTAATCGAGCCGACGATCACACCGTCAACACCCAGCGTCTGGGCCAGCAGTCGGGCGTCGGCGGGCGTGTTGATCTCGCGCAGGCCCGTCGCCCGCATTGCCCCGATGACGCGGTTCATCGGCACCGCGGCCAGCCCGCGGACCTCCTGAATCCGAGCGACCAGCTCGTCGGCCAGCGACATGGAGTCGGCGATGGATGTGCCGCTCTCGTTGCGCAGCGGCGCCACCGCCCAGAGGGGTTGGCTGCGGTCCGCCTGATAGGGCGAGACCAGCACGGCGGGGGTGGTCAGTTCAGGCGCAGGCGTCCCTCCGCACCCGCTCAGGCAGGCACAGACGAGGGAGAAGCAGGCAAGTGTGAAGAGTCTGGTCATGGCCTCCGGCCTTGTGGAGAAGTAGGGGGCATCCATGCCCCGGTGTCGCAAACTGGCTGCCAGTCGGGTGCTCCGGCAGGAAACAGGCCCTTCCGGCGAAGATCAGGGGTTGGTCGGAACGCCGGTGGTGTTGGTGCCCGCGTTCGGGTCTATGCCCGGATCGCTGGGGGTATTCATCGGTGCATTGGCCAGCGGCTGCGCACCGGCAGGGTCACGCGAGAGCGCGGCCATCGCCCGGTCGGTGCCGACCGACCAGATGTTGTCGTGCCCGGCCCGGTCGGAGACGAAGTAGACCCGGCCGTCCTTGCCCCACCAGGGCGACATGTCGCTGCTGGCACCGGAGGTCAAGTTGACGTTGACCGAGCCGTCGGACGCGACGACCCAGATGCCCGACGAGCCGCCGCCGGCCTGGCCTCCCTTGACCGTCGCGTAAGTGATGAACTGTCCGTCGGGGCTCCAGTTGGGGTTGATGGCCGCACCGGCGGTGGCGGGGACGATCTCGGTCGGGCTGGAGACGAAGCCGGGTTTGTAGTCAACGGTCCAGAGGCCAAAGGCGCGGTCGCCGCGCTCCTTGCCGCGCTGATAGGCGATCTTGTCCGCTTTGTCCTCGCCCGTGCCGGTGACGGGGCACCAGACGGGGAACATGCCGTAGCCGATGAATTCGGCCGTCGCGGGGTTTGAAGCCTCGACGATCCACATCTCCCAGCGGCCGGAGACCTGTCCGAGCCGGCAGAAGGCGATGCGCTTGCCGTCGGGGCTCCACGTCGGGTGCAGGTCGCACGCGTTCTCGGCCGAGATCTGCACGGCGCGCCCGCCCGCGGATCCCATCACAAAGAGCTGCCAAGTGCCGTTGCGGTCGCTGGCGAATGCGATGCGCTTGCCGTCGGGGCTCAGCGCGGGCATCACGTCGTTGCCCGAGTCGGCGGTGAGCTGCGTGATGGCCCTTCCGCCGATCTTCTTGATATAGATGTCCGCCGTTGAGCGGTGCTGCGTGCTTGAGAACACCAGCGATGCCCCGTCGCGGCTGACGCGCGGATCAAAGTCGGCGCCCTCGGTGGCGAAGGTGATCTGCGTGAGGCCCTCGGTCGCGTCGTCGGGCGTGCCGCGGTCGGTGTTGGCGGTAAAGACAAGCTCGGCACGGTCAAAGGGCTCGCGTGCGACGGCGTCCTTGAACGCCTTGGCGAAAGGCGCACCGGCTCGCGTGCCCGACGCTTCCATCTGAGCGATCCACTCCGCGGTGACCGGGCCCGTGCGGAGCGTCGGCTGCGCGGCGGGTGTAGTGGCGGTGGCGCGGGTGGGGGCGGTTGAAGGAGCGTTCGATGACTTTGCGGTCGGGGCCGTCGGGAGCGCGTTCGCCGACGCCTGCGCGGCGCTGCCGGGTGCCGGGTCGAACCGCTCGACCATGCTGCTGTTGGTGCCGCAGCCGGCCAGGGCCGCAAGGAGCGAGGCGGACAGGAGCGAGGTGGTGACAGTCGTGCGCATGGAGAGCCTCCGCGGGTATGAAACCAGTGCGGCCAGAGGGCTTATCGGACGACCGGTCCGCCTGCCTTCAGCCTGAGACCCTGGCTATCGGGCGGCCGGGCGGCTGGATTGAGCGCTCATTGCCAGGAATGCGCGAGCCGCTTGCCCCTCGCGCGGCCGGTTGTGCCGGGATGGCGGTGTTGGCCGCGGCCGTATCGCCGGGACGGATCCAGACGGCGCGCCGGCCCCTTGGCTGCTGCGTGCAGTGAAGGTGGTCGAGGTAGGTCTGCAGGGCGCGGTCGGCGAAGCCGTCGAGAAAGGCCGCGGTGGCCGAGGCGTTGATGCGGACGATCTGCTCGATCATGTCACGCCGGCGGAAATTGCCGGCGTGATCGCTGGTGCGCTGCTCGAGAACCTCGGACATGACCGATTCGCTGATCAAACGCATGGGATACCTCGCCGCTGGGGGTTGGTTAGTGTGGCGCTCCGCGCATCGAGTGTGAGTCGGGCCTCGGGCTCCGCCGCGGCCGGAAGGTGAACATCGACACCTGCGCGAGCGAAACGGGAGAATTCAGAATGTGAATTGAGCGGATAGGGAGGCGTAAGGGGTGGCCCGAGCGGCTAAGCTCGGCCGTGCGGTTTTTTACCTTACCAAGCGAGCACAGCGGGGCGATCTGCGCGGTCGCAGACCGCGAGGAGGCCCTTGGCTACTGGGTGGACAAACCCCTGCTCAGCCAGCCTGACGAGGTCGTGCCGATGACGGTGGCGACGTGGTCAGGAACGCTGGCGCAGGATGCAGACGCCTTCGCGCCCGATGTGCGGAACTGGTCCGTCGCCGCCCGCTCGGAGCTGCACGACAAGCTCGATCGCCTGGGAGCCATCGCCGAGCAACGCGGCGTGATGGGGCGGCTGCTGCTGCGCCCGCACGCACGCCACATTCTCAGTGACTGGAACTCGTGCGCCCGCTTCATGGCCCAGCGCGAGACCTCGGGCGACACGCGCACAGCCCTGCTGGTCGATCCCGCCTCGATGCTCACCAAGCAGATGCTCACCCGCAGCGCTGAGCACCTCGAGCGGACGTTCGAGCAGGTCGGCCAGATGCTGCGCGGCGAAACAGGAAACGCCTCGCACATCGGCGGGGTGGTCTTGTGCAACCTGCGAAAGCCCGCCGGCGGCGAGGTCGATCCGCTGGGCTACGACGAGGGTGACCGCCTCGTGCCGTGCGGCCTGGACGACAGTGGGGGCGTGTTGGATGTCGGCCACCTGGTGAAACTGGCCCGGGCCCACCTGGTGACCGGGACACCCGTCGTGTTCACCGGGGGAAGCGGGCAAGGCGAGGGGCAGGCGAGCTTGCTGGCCTGAGGCGACAGGGGCCATTTCCAGAGGAAGCCGGTGGCCTGTCTTTCTTTGGCCCTTTGGCGATTTGCCATTTGGCCCTTTCCTATATTCCCCCATGCCGACGCCTCATGCGCCCCATCTAGAGCACCCGACCTTCGCGGCCGTCAAGGCCCGCTTTCCCGGCTCGAAGTTCAAGGCCACGGAATTCCGCGGCTGCTCAACGCTGATTGTGCCGCCCGCAGAGCTCCACGAGGTAATGGCGTTCCTCAAGGGCGACGCCGCGACGCGCTACGACTTCCTGAGCGACATCACCGCGGTCGATTACCTCGCCTACCCCACCACGCAGCCCGGCCGGTTCGCCGTGGTCTACGTGCTGCGGTCGTACGAGAAGGACGAGATGTTCATCGTCAAGTCGTACCTTGACCCCTCGATGCCGACCGACGGCATCGCCGAGGACCCGGCGCTCTACCTCGACAGCGTGACCGACCTGTGGATGGGGGCGGAGTGGATGGAGCGAGAGGTATTCGACATGTTCGGCATCCGCTTCCGCAACCACCCCGACCTTCGGCGCATCTTGCTGTGGGAGACGTACCCGGGGCACCCGCTGCGCAAGGACTACCCCCTCCGCGGGCGCGGCGAGCGCGAGGATTACCGCGTGGTGGGCCGGACCGACGCGTAGCCGCACACACCGCCGAACGACAACAACGGGCTCACAACAGAGTGAGCCGAGCCAATGGACCCAGAGCGATCTGCTTCACGGACCAACGGTGGTCGGTGCCGGCTCGATGATCCGCATCTCACCGTTCTTCTGATTCCAGGTGAACCTGCGTGCGCGGAGCGGGGCGGGGCGCGCGGGGTCGAGGAACGCCGCCAGCGGCTGGTCGGTGCCGTCCTTTCCGGCAGCCTCCATGAACCCGCGCACGGTGTCGTAGAGGATGCTGTGCGCGGTGACCTGCCTGCCGTCGCTCTTGGCGATCACGTTACCGGTTGCTTCAACGCGTTCAAGCGTC
>JAUXUZ010000012.1 GCA_030680655.1 Phycisphaerales bacterium | reverse complement strand
CCTCCCTCGCCCGCGCAGCGGGAGAGGGTGGCCGAGGCTTTGCAAGGCCGGGTGAGGGTTCTTCGGCTTCACTCAAACGCGACAAAGCCGTAACCCGCGCCCTCACCACTTGGTTCGAGAAGGCCGTCCGGCCGCTCCCCTGGCGGACGGACTTCTCGCAACCGCCGACGCCGCGCGACCCGTACCACAACCTTGTGGCCGAGTCGATGGCCCAGCAGACGCAGCTCTCGCGCGTCATCCCCAAGTACGAGCGGTTCATCGCCCGCTTCCCGACCGTCGCCGCCCTCGCCGCTGCTGACGAGGGCGACGTGCTCGCGCTCTGGTCGGGGCTGGGGTACTACCGCCGCGCTCGCAGCCTGCACGCCGCGGCCAAAGCGGTGGTGGCCGAGCACGGCGGGGTTGTGCCCGGCACGGCGGCGACGCTCGC
Organism: Phycisphaerales bacterium; assembly: GCA_030680655.1. GTDB lineage: Bacteria > Planctomycetota > Phycisphaerae > Phycisphaerales > UBA1924 > JAJTGZ01. The sequence continues at coordinate 5,452 of JAUXUZ010000012.1, read as the reverse complement.
GACGCTGCCGGGCATCGGACGGTACACCGCGGGGTCGCTGGCGTCGATCGTCTTCGGGGAGCGGACGCCGCTGGTGGATGGCAACGTCACGCGTGTGCTGCTGCGCCTCGAGGGCCGCCACGACCTTGTCGAGCCGAAGCCGGCAGCGGAGTTTGCGTGGTCGCGGGCGGAGGAATTGGTCGAGGTGGCAGAGAAGCCGGGCCGGTTCAACGAGGGGCTGATGGAACTGGGGGCATCGATCTGCGCAGCACCGCCAGCGAAGCCCGATTGCCCCGCGTGCCCGCTCAAGAAGTGGTGCAAGGCGTTCGCGGAGGGGACGCAGGATCGGATTCCCGCACCAAAGAAAGCGAAAGCAACGCCGACGGTTCGGTGCGCGACGCTGGTGGTGCGGGACAAGCAGGGGCGGTTTCTGCTGGAGCAGCGGCCACCGAAAGGGATGTGGGCGAGCATGTGGCAGTGCCCGACGCTGGAGCGTGACGGTGAGATTTCTGCCGACGAGCTGCGGGCGTTTGCGCAGATGCGGTCGGTTGATCCGGGGAGCTTGAAGAAGATCGGGGCGTTCACGCACCAGACGACACACCGGCGTGTGGAGTTTGCGGTGTTCTCGGCGGTGGCGGTGGTGTGCACGCGGAAGCGCGTGGTGACTCGGTGGGTGAGCCGGGGAGAGGTTGGGACGGTGGGAATCTCGAACGCGCAGATCAAGGCCATGCGGTTGGCAGCGCCGGAGTGATCGCGTTCTCTCCTCAAGCCTGCGGCAGCCGCTCCAGGTTCCCCATCACCTTCTCAAACGCCGCGGCGTACTGATCGAGCAGCTCGTCGCTCGCGCTCGGGAAGCTGGGCAGCTTCAGCAGCGTGCCGTTGCCCGCCGTCGTCTTCGGCAGATCGGCGGGGTCGTACACGCGTGCGCTCGCCATCGGGTCGTGATGCAGGCGTGCAAGGTCAAGCCACGCACCCTCGGTGAAGACCGGCTGCTGGTGCAGCAGCGGGTAGCGCGGGGCCGTCACGTCGCACCCCTCCGCCTGCAGCGCTTTGGCCACCGCCTTGATCGGCGTCTTGAACTTCGCGGCGTCGTAGCGCACCAGGAACTCAAAGTAGACGCGCTGCGTGCCGCTGCCCGATTCCGACATGAACGTGTCGAAGCCGAGCTTCTCCAGTCGCGCGCTCAGCCGGCGGCAGTTGGCGGTGCGCTGCGCGGTCCGAGCAGCCGTCTTTTTCATCTGGCTCCGTGCCACCGCCGCGCTCAGGGGCGACATGCGGAACTTGTACCCGAACCCCGTCGCAGCGAACCGCGCCATCGGGTGATCGATCGCCTTCAGCGGCACCAGCCGTTCGTACTGCCCGAGCGCTGCCCCCTGCAGGATCATCTCGGGGTCTTTGCCGACGAGGAACCCACCCTCGGCGCTCGGCAGCAGCTTGTTGGCCTGCAGGCTGAAGACGGCGATGTCACCGATCAGGCCGATCGGCTTGCCGTTGTACGTCGCGCCGTGCGCGTGGCTGGCATCTTCCATCACCTTGATGCCCCGCGCCGTGCAGATGTCCATCAGCGCATCCATGTCGGCGGGCACGCCGAACAGGTGCGTCACGATCACAGCCTTGGTTTTGCCGGTGATCTTCCGCGCCACGTCCGCCGCGTCCAGGGCCAGCGTCTTGGTGTCGGTCTCGGCAAAGACGGGCACGCCCCCCACGTGCAGCACCGTCAGCACGCTGCTCCACCACGTGGTGCTCGGCACGATCACCTCGTCGCCGGGCTTGATCCCCAGCGCGAAGAGCCCGCACAGGATGGCCGCGGTGCCGTTGTTGCACGCCAGGACGTTGGGCGCAAGTTTGAATCCCTTGCCCGCCAGCTGCGGCACCAGGTCACCCACATCCATCACCGGCAGGCCGACCTTCGCGCCACCCATCCACTCGGCGAACTCGCACTCGAGGGCGAGGATCTCCGGGTGCGGGCAGGGGTAGCCCCCCATCGCCTTGGGCAGGTGCCCGCTGGATAGCTCGCCGCTGCGCAGCACACGCATGACCGACGCTTCATCGTCGGCGTCGATGATCGGCCAGCGGTTCGCTTCGGCCTGGTCGAGCGTGACGGCCTTGGGCCCGCCGAGGATGGCGGGCGTCAGGTCGAGCGAGACGGCCGGTCGCACGGGGGCTGTGGTCATGCCGCAAGTTTAGCGGCAAACGCTGACCGCTTGAACAACCCGTCCGCCGCTACTTTCCACGCCCGATCAGGTAATACAGGATCACGCCGATAATCGGCAGGAAGAAGATGACTAACAGCCAGATCACCTTCCCTCCCAATGGCTTGCCACCCGTAAGGATCTCGAACGCCGCGATCAGGAAGAGGATCAACCACACCGCACCGAGAATGGTGTAAAGCATGCCCGATCGTAGCGAGTCCGAACCGCGGTACGATCCGCCATGCCCCTCACCGTCCGCCCAGCCACGCCCGCCGACGTCCCGACCATCGTCGCCCTGGTCAAAGAACTCGCCGAGTACGAGCAGGCCGCCGACCAGGTCGTCGCGACCGACTTGTCCATGCTCCGCGCCCTCTTCCCCGCCAGCGGCCCGCCCGCGGCCGAGGCGCTCATCGGCGAGATCGACGGGCGGGCGGAGGGGCTGGCCCTCTACTTCATGAACTTCTCCACCTGGGTCGGTCAGCAGGGCGTCTACCTGGAGGACCTCTTCGTGCGCCCGACAGCGCGCGGCAAGGGGCTCGGCAAGGCGCTCTTCCTCGAAGTCGCCCGCATCTCAACCGCGCGCGGGTGTACGCGCATGGACTGGTCCGTGCTCAACTGGAACACCAGCGCCATCGACTTCTACAAATCGCTGGGGGCCAAGGGGCTCACCGAGTGGACGATCTTCCGTCTCGCCAACGAATCACTCACCGCCGTCGCGGCCTCAAAATAGTTTGGTATCGCGGGCAACGGAGCACCTTCGGCGTCTAGTGTTGGCAACATGATCTCAGCACTCCTCTCCCAAACCACCGCCCCGGCGACGGCCGGCGGCTCCGACAACGCTTCGACCCTCGCCGACCAGGCCGCCGCCGCAGTTACCGGCACGCTCGACCAGGTGGTGTTGGGCAACACCATCACGGCGTGGATCAGGTTTGCCGCGATCCTGATCACCTCCTACCTGCTGGCGTGGGTGGTGCGCACCGTCATCGCTGCACGGCTCAAGAAATGGGCCAGCCGTACCACCACCCAGCTCGACGATCTGCTGGTCACCATCGTCGACGACATACGTATCTGGCTCATCGCGCCGGCACTGGTCTACTTCGCCTCACGGGGCATGGTGCTCACCGATCAGGCCGAACGCGCGATCTACCTCGTGGCCATGTTCGGCGTTGCCGTCCAGCTCATCATGTCGAGCCGACTGCTGATCGACTTCGGCCTCGGCGCGCTGCTGGCCCGCAACAAACTCCCCGACGGCGCCCCCGACCCGACCCTCACCAGCAGCCTCGGCGTGCTCCGCGTCATCGCGATGCTGGTGATCGGCTCCATCGTCGTCCTGCTGGCGCTCGACAACCTCGGCGTCGAGATCAAGCCCCTGCTGGCGGGCCTTGGCATCGGCGGCATCGCCGTCGCGCTCGCGCTGCAGAACCTGCTGGGCGACCTCTTCGGCTCTCTCTCGATCCTCCTGGATAAGCCCTTCGTCGTCGGCGACTTTATCGTCGTCGGCAACGAGAAGGGCACCGTCGAACGCATCGGCATCAAGACCACCCGCGTGCGTGCCCTCTCGGGTGAGCAGCTGGTCTTCTCAAACAGCGACCTGCTCAACGGCCGTCTGCACAACTTCAAGCGGATGCAGGAGCGCCGGATCGTCTTTACGATCTCCGTGACGTACGAGACGCCCCAGGAAAAGCTCCGCGATATCAACGACATCATCAAGCAGGCCATCGCTGACCAACAGCTGACACGCCTGGACCGCTGCCACCTCAAGGCGTTCGGCGCCTACTCGCTCGACTTTGAGGTTGTTTACTTCGTACTCAGCGCCGAGTTCGGCCAGTACATGAACATCCAGCAGGCGATCAACTTCGCGATCATCGCCGAGTTTGCCAAGCGGAAGATCGACTTCGCCTACCCGACGGCGGTCGAGTACCAGCGGATCGAGCCTCAGTACATGGGGAAGATCGTCGACCACCGGCCCTAGCCTCAGCCCGTGCCCGGCCCACTCCCCACGCCCGATCAGCTCCTCAGGCGGATCGACGACGCCATGCTCGCCGACCGGCGCGGGTTCCGCTCGCGCCTCGGCACGCTCCAGCGCGAAGGTGCGGGCGCAGCCGGCATCGCCGCACGCGTTGAGCAGCTCGCCGCCCAGATCGAATCCTCGGCCCTCCGCGTGCAGGCACGCAACAAGTCCGCGCCCGTCCCCGCCTTCGACAACGACCTCCCCATCACCCAGCGGCGCGACGAGATCGCTGCCGCCATCGCCAGGCACCAGGTCACCGTCGTCTGCGGCGAGACCGGCAGCGGCAAGACCACCCAGCTCCCGCAGATCTGCCTCGCGCTTGGGCGTGGGCGGGCCGGTGTGATCGGGCACACCCAGCCGCGGCGCATCGCCGCACGCGCCGTCGCGCAGCGCATCGCCGAAGAGCTCGGCTTCGACATCACCCCCCGCGGCCCGGTGGGCTTCAAGGTCCGCTTCGGCGACCAGACCAGCGACGCAACGCTCGTCAAGCTCATGACCGACGGCGTCCTCCTGGCCGAGGCGAGCCACGACCGCGACCTGCTCGCCTACGACACCATTATCATCGACGAGGCCCACGAGCGCTCGCTCAACATCGACTTCCTGCTCGGCTACCTCAAGCAGCTGCTGCCCCGCCGCCCGGACCTCAAGGTCATCATCACCAGCGCGACGATCGACCCCAAGCGCTTCAGCGACCACTTCGCCACGCCGAGCGGAGCCGCCGCGCCGATCATCGAGGTCACCGGGCGCACCTACCCCGTCGAGGTCCGCTACCACCGCGTCGCCGACCTCGACGACGACGACTTCGAGATGAACGAAGAGGAGGCCCTGCTCCAGGCCGTCGACGAGCTCACCTCCGGCGCGCTCCCAAGCGGCGACATCCTCGCCTTCTTCCCGGGCGAGCGCGAGATCCGCCTCGCCTCCGAGTTGCTCCGCAAAGCCTACCAGAACGGCTTCGAGGTCCTCCCCCTCTACGCGCGCCTCAGCCCGCAGGACCAGCAACGCGTCTTCTCGCCTACCAAGAACGGCCCCACGCGCATCGTCCTGGCCACCAACGTCGCCGAGACCTCCCTCACCGTCCCCGGCATCCGCTACGTCATCGACACCGGCCTGGCACGCATCAGCCGCTACAGCCACCGAACCAAGGTCCAGCGACTGCCGATCGAGGCCATCAGCCAGGCCAGCGCCAACCAGCGTTCGGGCCGCTGCGGACGCGTCGCCGCGGGCGTCGCCATCCGTCTCTACACCGAGGACGACTACAAGAACCGGCCCG
>JAUXUZ010000587.1 GCA_030680655.1 Phycisphaerales bacterium | reverse complement strand
GGCGTGGGCATCCTGCTCGGCGCCTGGTGGGCCGATCACTCCTGGGGCCGCTGGTGGGGCTTTGACCCGAAGGAGATGTGGGCGCTGGTGACGTGGATCGTCTACCTCGTCGTTGTGCACATCCGCGTTGCCGGAGCTGGCAACAAGGGGCTCAAGACGGCCTGGCTGAGCGTGCTGGGCTTTATCGTCATGCTCTGGTGCTACTTCGGCGTGAACCTGCTCCTGCCCGGCCTGCACGCGTACGCGTAAGAGCAACTGAACAGGTCCTAGAGGACCCATAGGACCTATGCCTCTACGCCTCACCGCCAAGTTCTTCGCTCGCGAGGCAGACGTTGTCGCCCGCGCGCTGGTGGGGTGCACGCTTGTTCGCGTGCTCGACGGTGTCCGGCTCGCCGGCCGCATCGTTGAGACCGAGGCCTACATGGGCGCCGCCGACCGTGCAAGTCACGCGTTCGGCAACCGCCGCACCCCGCGCACCGAGCCGATGTTCGGCCCGCCCGGCCTCAGTTACGTCTACTTCACCTACGGCATGCATTTCTGCATGAACGTTTCGTGCCGCGCGACAGGCGACCCCTCCGCCGTGCTCCTCCGCGCCCTTGAGCCAACCGAGGGGCTCGACCTCATGCGCCGCGTGCGCGGCGCGGCCGTCGCCAACCGCGACCTCTGCCGGGGCCCCGCTCGGCTCTGCAAGGCGCTCGCCATCGACGCCTCGATGAACGCCGTTGACACGCTTTCAAGCAGCTTGCTCTGGTTTGAAGAGAAGCACGAACAGCCTGCTTCCGCCGCGCGGGTCACTGCTTCACCAAGGGTCGGGCTCGGCTCCAAGGCGGAACCGGACGGCTGGATCAGCCGGCATCTGAGGTTTTGTGCGGAGGGTTCGGCCTTCGTCAGTAGGACACCCGCCCCGAATTCGGCCGCCGCACCGGCTTTTCCACCCGGCGGGCGTCTAAAGCGATAGACTCTTGCCGTGAGCCTCAGCCACCCAGCCCAGCCCGCACCCTCGAACCCGGCCGCGCCCGACTGGCAGGCGATCCGGGCGATGGCCAAGTCGTTCCCGCCCGCGGCGTTTGACTTCGTACGCGACGGCCTCGCCCACACGGTGCAGCGGGCGGCAAGCGCCCGGGGAGCCGGCGCGGCGGTGCCCGCGTCCGAGGCCGTCATCGCCCAGCCCCCCGCCTCCACGCGACGCGTCGGCAACGGGCAGCACATCACCGGCCAGCAGCTCTGCGACGGCCTGCGCGACCTTGCCCGCGAGCGCTACGGCATGCTCGCCCTGACCGTGCTCCACCGCTGGGGCATCCGCTCCACCCGTGACTTTGGCGTCATGGTCTATTCCCTGATCGACCGCGGCGAGATGCGCTGCAGCGACCAGGACCGGTTCGACGACTTCCTCGAGC
>JAUXUZ010000582.1 GCA_030680655.1 Phycisphaerales bacterium | reverse complement strand
ACTCGCCAACCCCACAAAACCCATCGGACCTATCAGCCCTATCAGCCAAATCAACCCCATCCCCCTCCCCCAATCCGCAATCCGCAATCCGTAATCCGTAATCCGTAATCCCGTTCATCCGCGGTTCCGCTTGGCTGTCCTGATCGCCGCAACCACGATCGCCAGAACTTCGTCGCATTCCTTCGCGAGCGGCTCCAGCCGTGCGGGCTTCACCGCTCCGGCGTCCGACAGCAAATCCAGCCAATACCCCGACTCATCGGCCTCCTCTTCAACGATGCCCAACTTGCTGGTGAACTCCGCCGTAGAACGAGCGCGGCACGCCGACCGGTAGTTTGCCCCCACCGACGTTGCCGACCGCAGCAGTTGCCGCCCCAGGACGTCCGCGGTCCGCGTCTTCGGCAACGCCTCAACGAGGCGAATGACTCGAAGGCCAAACGCCTTCGTCCGAGCCTTCATCTCATCCGGCGTCATAAGAGCCTCCTCCAAAGGACCAATCGCCCGGCATCCTGTCTTTCTCCCTCCCCCAATCCGAAATCCTAATTCCCAAATCCGAGATCCCAAATCCGCTAGCTCTGCCGCTTGATCCCCATCTTCGCCACCAGCCCGTCGAAGTGGTCCAGCGAGTAATACTCCAGGCTGATCACCCCGCGCTTCCCCGCGCCGCTGGTCTTGATCTTCACCTTCGTCCCCAGGTGCTTGCCGATCTGCTCCTCAAGGTCGCGCACGTTCGCGCGGTTCTCAAACGCCTTCGCGCGTGCCGCGGCCGCGCTCTCAGCGTCCCACTGCTTCTCCTGCGCCTGCGCGGTGAGCTCCGCCTTTTCGTACTCGTTAAACTGCGCGTCGTCGTGCCCCTTCACGTACTGCGGCGTCCACGCCGTTGACTCCACGTACTCGAGCTTCTCGCCCGCGCCGCGCTGCACCAGCTGCTCGAGCTGGCGCACGCTCAGCGTCTCGCGCGCAGCGCGCTCGGCGAGCTTCACGCGCACCTCGCCGGCTTTGACCAGCGGGCTGTTGAGCGTTTTGGCGTGCCCGAACGTGAGCTTGCCCGTGCGGAGCAGCTCGATCACCGCGGGCTCAAGCTCGCCAAGCCGGATGTAGTGCGACACCAGCGTGCGGTCCTCGCCGACCTGCTCGGCGATCTGCTGCTGCGTGAGCCCAAACTCTTTCGACAGCCTCGCGTACGCCGCGGACTTGTCCAGCGCGCTCAGGTCAACACGCTGCACGTTCTCAACCACCGCCCACAGCGCGGCCGTCACATCATCAATCTCCACCACCACCGCCGGCACACGCGAAAGCCCCGCGATCATCGCCGCGCGCCAGCGCCGCTCACCGGCGATCAGCTCCCACTGCGCCCCCGCGGGTGGCACCGCGTCTCCGACCGGTGTGGCCTTCGCTCCCCCACTCTTCACCTTGCGCACCACCAGCGGCTGCATCATCCCGTCGCGCTTGATCGACGCGGCCAGCGCAGCGAGCGCCGGCTCATCAAAGTCCTGGCGCGGCTGGAACCGGTTGGCCGTCACCTCGCCCGTCTGCAAAACGATGTACGGCGAAGGCGCAGCGGCAGCGCCGATCGGCGCAGAACCGGCGGACTTCGCCGGAGCGGCGGTCGGCGCCACACCCCCCCCACTCTCGCCGGCCACGCTGCGCGACTGCGAGCCCTTCGCAGCCACCCTCGTTTGCACCTGATCCGCGGAACCAACACTCGCTCCAGAGTTATAAGACGGTATATGTACGGTTACATCAAACTTAGTTTGTCTCTTATCGTCGCCGGCCGCCGTTTCGGTCTGCGGCGGCAGCGGAACCGCCACCGGCATCCCCATCAGCCCCGCCAGACCCTTCCCCAGCTTCCGTACCTTGTTCGTCTGATCCATGTTGCACCGCCTCCTTGCGCCCGAGCTGTCCTCGAACAGCGAGAGCGTATCAGACCGCCACCCGCCACTCAACCCGGAATTGTGCCACGTGGCACATTCGTAGGATGTTAGGCAAAAATACACAGCGTATCTATGCACAAACATCACCCAAATGTGCCACGTGGCACATTTTGGCCCCCCACTTCGCTACGCTCCGCGCCAATGCCCTCCACTCCGCACATCGAGTTCATCGTCCGAGGCCTCATCATTCACTGGGGCCATTGCCTGGTCTGCTGGAATCCCAAGGGTGACTACGGCTACTTGCCGGGCGGCCACATCGATCCCGGCGAGCCGGCCGCGGCCGCACTCGTGCGGGAGATGCTCGAAGAAACGGGCCTCCCGTGCCGGGTCGGCCCGCTGCTCCTGGCACACGAGAACCAGTTCAAGACGAAGAAGCGCACCCACCACGAGCTGAACCTGGTCTTCGCCGCGGAGATCACCGACAAAGCGCTTCTGGCGGCCGGGGATGAGTTGTGCCACGTGGCACAATCGCGGAAAGTCGCGATTCCAGCCTGTCAGGGCCGATCGAAGGGGCAAAAGGACCTGTTGGCCCCCCCACTGATTGCGTCTCAGGAAGACCACCTGGCCTTCCGCTGGCTCACGCCGGCCCAATTCAAGCGGGCCGACATCCGCCCGGCGCCGATGGCCAGATGGGTCGCCGACCTGCTGGCGAATGGCCTCGACTCGACCGTGGGCATGCTCGCCACCGATGCGCCGACGGTGCAGTGGCTGAGCACCATACGGGCGCCCAAGTAGCCGGGTGATCGGACCGATGTTCCACGTGGCACACTCGCCAGGACCGGAACGTGTCTCCGGCCGCGCGGGTGGCCGCGCGCATGAGTGACCGATCCCCGACAGACCGAGACTGGAAGCGCGAGGCGGACGCTTGGCGAGCGCGGGCGGAGCACCTGCAGGCGACGGTCGATCGGCTGCGGAGCCTGGCGGTGGCGGGTGAGTCGGCCGGGTTCCTGGCGCACGAGTTGAACAACCTCTACACGCCGGTGGTGGGGTATTGCCACGCGGCACAGGTGGCGGGGGCGGACGAGGCGATCAAGCAGAAGGCGATCGCGAAGTCTCTGGCCGCGGCGGAGCGGGTTGCTGATCTGGCGGGTGCGATCCTGCAGCTTGCCGGGAGCGCGGCGGCGGATGCGGCGGTGGGGGGCACGAGCGATGTGGGGGCGTGTGTTGAGGCGGGGTTGATGGCGCTGGGGGTGGAGGAGTGGAAGCGCGAGGGGATTGAGGTGAGGTCGAGCGTGTCACGTGGCACAAGTGTCGCTGCGAGCGCGGGGGTGGTGCAGCAGGTGGTGATGAACCTGGTGCTGAATGCGAAGCACGCGATGGCGGGGCGGCGGGGTGTGATCGACGTTTGTGGGCAGGCGGTGGGGGGGGTGGTGCGGATGGAGGTTCGGGATGGTGGGGCGGGGATGAATGCAAAAGTGATGCAGAACGTGTTTGGAATAACTACTGGTGATGATGTGGTAGAGGCCGCGGCGGGGGGTGGCGCGCGGTATGAAGTGGATGTGCAGGAGCTGGCGCGGTCGGGGTCGATC
>JAUXUZ010000579.1 GCA_030680655.1 Phycisphaerales bacterium | reverse complement strand
TGGGCGCTGGTGGGACCATCCTCGATCAGCTTCAGCAGGGCTGAGCGGGCCACGCCCGACGCGGCGGTGAGGCGGGGCTCGTCGCCGGTGAGGAGGAACGAACCGATCACCGCGCCGAGACTCGGGTAGGTGCGGCCGGTCATAGCGACGCCCGACGCGAGGCTCACCTTGAGGCCAGACTCTCGCAGCGCATCTGCCACCCGCCGCTCCATCAGCCGCGCGGTGATGGAGGCGACGCGGGCATCGGCGAGGTCGGCGATCGCGGGGGCGGGCAGCGAGATCGCCAGCATCGCCCGCGGGCCGTGCGCCACGATATCGGCCTGACCGGGCGCGACGACTTGACGCTGGATCGCGCGCAGCTCCGTCAGCCGGTCGCGCCGGCGCGGCGGGAGCGAAGCCAGTTCCGCGGCGAGCGCCGGTCCGAGCTTCGCCGGGTCAACATCGCCGACTACGGCAACATCGACGGCGCGGCTGGACAGGTGCGCCCGCAGGTACGTCTCGGCGTCGTGCGGCTTCACCGCCTCCAGGTTCGCCCGCGTGGGGTGGCGGAGGCGCACATCTTCGGAAGGGGTCATCAGGCGGATCATCGCCTCAGAGGCCTTGTGGTCGGCCCGATGCACAAACGTGTCGCTCTGGGTGAGTGCACGCTCTCGCGCTCGCTCGAAGGCGGCGGGGTCGAGCGCCGGCGCGGCGAGGGTCGCCGCGATCTGTCGCACCGCCGCCACCGCTTCGTTCGTGCTGCAAGAGGTGGTGATCAGCAACCCCTCGGGGCGCTGGGCAACCTTGAGGCTCGCCTCCCCCCCCCCCGGCACGGGCTTGAGCGCATCGATCGCCAGCATGGCGGTGCCGCGGGTCGCGGCCGTTTCGTCGAGTTCCAGCCCCGGCACAAGCACGGCGATCGTGACACGCCCGGTGCCGGGCCTGGCCATTTGGCGCATGTGGATATCGACACCGTTGGCGAGCGCCAGCGACGTGACGCCCGCCTGCCGCCAGAGCGTGATGCGCTCGACCTTCGCGGGCTCGGCGGCGGGGATAGCTGGCGCCGGCTGGGCCTGCACGCCGATCGGCGCCGAGAGCGTCAAAGCCAGGATGCCCGCGCGGAGCAGCACGCATGGTGGTACAGCCCAGCGCAGGCGCGGATGCGGGATGGCACGTGCGACACCGATCAAGGGTCGATCACCACGCCGGGCCGCAGCAGGGCGCACAGCCCTTCGCGGCAGTCCTTCTTCGGCTCGTAGCTGCCGCTGAGGATCCCGGCGATCGCGGCATCGATGACCTTGCGGATCTTCTTGCGGTCGAGCTTGTCGAGTGCGATGGCACCGACAACGCCCTTGGCCAGCAGCCAGTACTCCGCGACGCCCGGCGTCGTGTCGCCCGAGCCATCGCCCGTTGCACCGTTGAAGTGGTGGTCGATCGCCAGAGCGTAGATGCCCATCTGCAGGTCGTCCTTCTTCGGCTCGGTGAGCTTGGCCCAGTCCTGCCCGGTCTTGTAGTCGACGATGCGGACGCCGCCGTCGGCGGTGCGTTCGAGCCGGTCGATCTTCGCCTTGATCTGGTGCGTCACGCCCGCGCTCACATAGGGGAACGAGAGTGACAACTCGGGCTTCTCGATGATCTGCACATCGTGCCCGTCGCGCCCGTGGAGCGTCTGGTGCGCGGTGGTGAGCATGGCTGCCAGTCGGTCGAGCTCGGCGCGGTCGACGCCGCCGGGCGAGGCCGCGGCGTGCTGGATGAACCGTGCCCGCCCGATCTCAAGCAGGCGCTCGGTGCCGGGTTGCGGGCGGCTCTGGGCGTCGGCGCTGGACCACTCCAGGTAGAAGTCGCACAGCGCCTCGTGGGCCACCGTGCCGATGTTGATCTCGGTGCTGGCCGGCTTCTCCAGTCGCAGGCGGTACTTGAGGTACCAGCAGGCGGGGCAGCGGGTGAACTGGTCGATCTCGGTATAGCTGAGGCGCAGCGGCGGGCGCGGGGCATCGAAGACGACGCCATCTCGGCCATCGGGTGCCGGCGCAGCGGCGGCGTTGATCGCCTCGGCGATGGCGTGTGACTCGGCCGCGCTGCCCGGCGTGGCGAGCGACCACGCGGGCGGTTCGCCGGTGGCGTGGGCGTGGGCGATGACGGCGAGCCGCCGCGCTGCGCTGGCGAGGCGCTCGCTCACGGCGGCGAGGTCCGCCGCGTCGACCGAGGGCGCGGCCGCGGTGTCGAGCGCAGTGGCCGCGTCGATCCGCGCACGCGTGGAGAGCTCGTCGGCGGTGTGGGTGCGGTCGCGCCGGGCGATCCCCTCGCGCAGCTGCGTGACGATGGTGGCGGCCGCGCCGGCTCGAAAGGCGGTGTTGACGCTCTCGGCGTCGGTCCGCTCGGTGGGGAGCTCGGGCTGAGCGGCGCTCAGCTCCTGCAGGAAGTGCGTGCTGCCGCTCTCACCCTTTGGCAGGTTGCCCAGGATGACCAGCCGGCGCTCGGCGCGGGTGCACGCGACGTAGAAGAGCCGGCGCTCCTCGGCGAGCTGGCGGGTCTTGGCGTCGCCGCCGGTGCCGTGCAGTTCCAGCAGCCCGGCGGGGAGGCGCGGCTCGGGGGCGCGCACGCTCGGGTAGTTGCCGTTGCCGGGGTTGACGCGCGGCACGAAGACGGTGTCAAACTCCAGCCCCTTGGCGCTGTGGGCCGTCATCAGCTGCACGCCGTCGCCGCCGGTTTCTTCATCACCATCGCCGCCGTCGATGCGGGCCTGATCGTCGAGCCCCTCCTGCTCGGAGCGGTTGAGGTCGTCGAAGTACTCAAGGAACGCGCGCAGGTCGCCCGGCTCGGGCAGGCGCGACTGCCTGCCGATCGCGAAGCGCAGCAGGCTGACCACCGACGCGAGCCGCGCTGCCCGCTGCGGAGCGGGCAGCAGATCACAGTGGACCGCGTCCACGCGCAGCGCCAGTTCGTAGAGCAGCTCACCGGCGGGGAGGCCCGCGGCCTTCTCGCGGAACGCGCTGTAGACCGCCGCGAGCCTGCGGATCGACGGCTCATCGGGGAGCCGCTGGGCCAGCCACGGGATGAACGCGCCGGGGTCTTCACCCTCGCCGATGTCCGCGACGCTCGTGACACCCGCGTACTGCCCCAGCAGGCGGATGACCCGCGGCCCGTTGAAGGCCACGGGCGGGCGCAGCAGCAACCGCCGGGCGTGCTCGGTGTCGCGCGGGTTCACCAGCACGCGGCACCAGGCCATCAGGTCCTTCACGCCCTGGTCGGTGAGCGCGGAGCGCTCGCGCCGACGCACGACGGGGATGCCCTCGGCCTCCAGCGCCAGCGAGACCTTGTCGAGCTCGCTGTGCCCGCGCGCGACGACCGCGAAGTCCTTCCAGCGCACCGCCGGGTTCTTCTGCCGCTCGGCGAGGATCATCGCGGCGATCGGCTCGCCGTTGTCGCCGTAGCGGGCGCTTTCGACGATCACGACGCCGGTGCCGGCCGGTGACGGTTCGTCTGCGAACCTGTCCGCACGGCGGACGGTCTTGGTCGGGTCGAACCGTTCGGCCGCCGCCGCGATGGTGCTGTTGGCCACCGCGATGATCGGCGGCTGGCTGCGGTAGTTCTCTTCCAGCTTGATGACCGCCGCGCCCGGCCAGCGCGCGGCGAACTTGCCGAACGCGCGGTCGTCGGCGCCGCGGAAGCCGTAGATCGCCTGGTCGTCATCGCCCACGATGCACAGGTCGGGGGTTGCCGACGCAGGAAACACCTGCTCCAGCAGCACGATCGTCGCCTCGTTGACATCCTGGAACTCATCCACCACCGCGTGGCGCAGCTCGGCGCGCAC